>DATLKW010000226.1:0-25180 GCA_035538175.1 Gemmatimonadales bacterium
CGGATCGAGTCGCGCACCATCGCCGAGCACGACACCCCGACCGTTGGGTTGCTGGCTCCGACCGCCCCACACAATGACCTCGCGTCCCGCCCCGACGACCACCGCGTCGGCTCGCGGCGAGGGTGCCCCCCGGGCGTCGGCAACGCGCCAACGATTTCGCTCGATGTCATAGATGACGGCGGCATTCGTCGAAGCGAAGGGCGAAAGACTGCCATAGGTGCCCGTATACAGGAAGACGACATAGTTGCCCGCCGCAACGGGTGGATAGTTCAGGCGGTCGCCATAGAGCGCAAGGTGCGGAGGAACACCCTCGGTCGAGACGCGCGACCAGCGATTGGCGCAGACGTCGAAGAGCCCGCCCTGCCCGTTTTGGTTCACCACCAGGAGGTGCGTTCCTGTCCACGCGGCGAGTCGCGGCCGAGTCGGGTCGGGCGCTCCCTCGAGATCGGTGGAGGCCCAACCCGCCGGCACAGGGCAGGGGAGTCTCCTCGCAGCGGGGACGGGCCGCGGCCATCCGCTCCAGACGGTAAACACAAGCAGTGCGACGGTGGTCACGCTCCACAACATACACCGACCGCCGTTCGTCCCGCCTCTTACTTTCTTATGGGTGTGGCTTCTCAGCGGCCAGCGTTCGGTCGAGCGCTACGGACGCGGCTCCTGGTCGGGTGGGTAGTGACCGCTCCCCGCATTCGCCCCCCCTCACGGCATTCCTGGGGGCCATTTGTCACGCCCGCCGGCGAGCCCGTAGATTGGGCGCCGCGCTACCGATGCCACCTTTTTCCACCGAGCGGATACCCATGCGCCCCGAACTCTCCCTCCTCGTTTCCGTGTTCGTCATCGGCCTCGTCGGCACGAGCCCCGCCGTCGCCCAACGCCCGCGGCCTCCCCGAGACCGTCGCGTCGACTCGCTCCTCGCCCGCATGACCCTCGAGGAAAAGCTCGGGCAGCTGAATCTCCCGTCGGTGGACAACCCGGCGAGTGCCGCGCAGCTTGACCTCGTCCGCAAGGGACGCGTGGGCGGGTTCCTGAACCTGACGGGCGCCGCGGCAACGCACGACGCTCAGCGCGTCGCGGTGACGGAATCACGCCTGCACATTCCGCTCCTGCTCGGCTACGACGCCATACACGGCTACCGCACGACGTTTCCCATTCCCCTCGCGGAAGCGAGCACCTGGGATCCCGAGGTGGTCGAGGCCGCGGCGCACGTGGTCGCTCGGGAGGCGGCGGTAGCCGGCGTCAATTGGACCTTCGCCCCCATGGTCGACATCGCCCGCGATCCCCGCTGGGGTCGCATCGCGGAGGGGTCGGGCGAGGATCCCTACCTGGGCTCGGCGATGGCCGCGGCCCGGGTCCGAGGGTTCCAGGGGACGGACGTGCACGCGCCCGATGCGGTGCTCGCCACCGCCAAACACTTCGCCGCCTACGGGGGCGCCGAAGGCGGCCGTGACTACAACACCGTCGATCTCTACGAGCGTACGCTGCGGGAGATCTACCTGCCCCCCTTCCGGGCCGCGGTCGACGCCGGGGTCGGCAGCATCATGACCTCCTTCAACGAGATCAGCGGCACGCCTAGCCATGCGAACCGCTGGCTCGTGACAACCCTGCTCCGGGGCGAATGGGCTTACCGTGGGTTCGTGGTGAGCGACTGGACCGGGATCGCCGAACTCCTGGCCCACGGCGTTGCCGGGACGCGCGCGGAGGCGGGACAGCGCGCCCTCGACGCGGGAGTCGACATGGACATGGTGAGCGGCATCTACCTGGACGACGTGCCCGCGCTGGTCCGTGCGGGGCGCGTCCCCATGGCCACGATCGACGCCGCCGTACGGCGCGTCCTCCAGGCCAAGGCGGCACTCGGCCTCTTCGACGATCCGTACCACGGATCCACCGAGGAGCGCGAACGCGGCGTGTTGCTCGCCCCGGAGCACCGCGAGCTCGCCCGGCGAGTGGCGCGCGAGGCAATCGTGCTGCTCAAGAACGATGGCGGCCTCCTCCCCCTCGCCCCCACGCGGCACACGCTGGCCGTGATCGGGCCGCTCGCGGACGACCCCGCTGCGGCCCTGGGCGCGTGGTCCGGCCACGGCGACCCGCGCGACGCGGTGACGGCCTTGGCCGGGATCAAGGCCCGCGCCGGTGCTAACGTCGAGGTCCGATACGCCAGGGGGGCCGGTGTTACAGACACGGCCACGGCCGGATTCGCTGAGGCGGCCGCGCTCGCGCGCGGGGCGGACCTCGCCCTCCTCGTGCTCGGCGAGGCGGCCGACATGAGCGGCGAAGCGGCAAGCCGCTCCGATCTCGGCCTCCCCGGTGTCCAAGAGCAGCTGCTCGAGGCCGCGCAGGCGACGGGCACGCCCGTCGTCCTGGTGCTCATGAGCGGCCGCCCGCTCACGGTCGCGTGGGCCGCGGAGCACGTGCCCGCCATCGTCCAGGCATGGGCCCTGGGCGTCGAAAGTGGCCACGCCCTCGCGGACGTGCTATTCGGGGACGTGAGCCCGAGCGGGAGGCTGCCCGTGACCGTGCCCCGGACCGTGGGCCAGGTGCCGATTTATTACAACCACAAGAACACCGGCCGGCCCCCGGCCGACGTGAAGTGGACGTCCAAGTACATCGACCTCCCGTCGACCCCCCTCTTCCCCTTCGGCCATGGGCTGAGCTACACGACGTTCGACTATAAGGATCTGCGCCTGAGCGCCGGCACGATCTCGCGCGCGGAGACGCTGCGCGTCTCGGTCACGGTCACCAACACGGGCACGCGCGAAGCGACCGACGTCGTGCAGCTGTATGTGCATGATGAGGTCGCGAGCATTACCCGGCCGGTGCGCCAGCTCGCGGGGTTCCGGCGCGTCCCCTTGAAGCCCGGCGAGGCACGCACGATCACCTTTGCCCTCGGCCCCCACGAGCTGGGCTTTTGGGATCGAGACATGCGGTTCCGCGTGGAGCCCGGACGATTCCGGGTGTTCGTCGGGGCGAGCTCGGTCGGGGGAATCGAGGGCGGCTTCGAGGTGAAGTGAACATGCCGCCCGCCCGCGGCCCCGCTCCTTGGCCAAGCGCGCGCCGGAGCCGTCGCGCGGCGCCGCGCGACCTGCCGATGTGCACGCGGCGCTGATGCGCGCTGCCCGCGCGGTGGCGTCGCCTCGTGTGGTGAACGTCGACGACTTGCGGACCCTCGCGCGACGGCGACTCCCCCGGGTCGTGTTCGACTACTTGGACGGCGGCGCGGAAGGCGAGATCACCCTCCGGGGAAACCGCCAGGCCTTTGACGCAGTCACGTTTCGTCCGCGTTACGCTGTCGGATTATCCGCGGCGAATCTGCGCACCAGCGTCCTCGGCACCGAGCTCGCCCTCCCGGTGTTGCTCGCGCCGGTCGGCTATAGTCGCGTCATGCACGCGGCCGGCGAGCCCGCCGCCGCTCGCGCCGCTGGCGCTGCCGGGACGGTCTACATCCTCTCCACGATGTCCGGATACTCGCTGGAGGACGTGAGGGCGGCCTCGAGCGGGCCGGTGTGGTACCAGCTGTACCTGATGGGTGGTCGCGACGCTGCCCTGGCGGCGATCGCGCGGGCCCGGGCGGCCGGGTATGCGGCCCTCGTCGTCACCATCGATACGCCCGTCGCGGGGCTGCGCGAGCGCGACGTGAAGAACGGCATGCCCGAGCTGCTCGGCTCGCGCCCGTTCGCGAAGCTCCCGTTTCTCCCTCAGCTCATGCGGCACCCCCGCTGGCTGCTCTCCTTCCTCTTTCATGGCGGCGTCCCCCCACTCCCGAATGTCGTCCTTCAGGACGTGGGACCGATGCCCCTCGTCGATGTCGCCACGGCCCTCGCCCGGGCCGCGATCGCCTGGGAGGACCTCCGCTGGATGCGGGAGGCGTGGCGGGGTCCGATCGTGGTGAAGGGGGTCCTGACGGGAGACGACGCTCGGCGTGCCGTCGA
Source organism: Gemmatimonadales bacterium (assembly GCA_035538175.1). Classification (GTDB taxonomy): domain Bacteria; phylum Gemmatimonadota; class Gemmatimonadetes; order Gemmatimonadales; family GWC2-71-9; genus AG41. Next base: position 3,927 of record DATLKW010000226.1, read on the forward strand.
TGAAGGGGCGGCGGCGGTCGTCGTGTCCAATCACGGAGGACGACAGCTGGATGGCGCCCCGGCGTCGCTCCACGTGCTTCCCGAGGTCGCTCGGGCGGTCAACGGCCGCGCCGACGTGCTATTGGACGGGGGCGTGCGGCGCGGCAGCGATGTCATCAAGGCCATCTGTCTCGGCGCCCGAGCGGTCCTCTGCGGCCGGGCCTACGCGTACGGTCTCGCCGCGGCGGGGGAGGCCGGAGTGGCGCGCGCCCTCGAGATCCTCCGGGCCGATATGGAGCGCACGCTCCAGCTCCTCGGCTGTGCGGCGCTCACGGCGCTCGACCGCTCCTTCGTGGCCGATGCGCTCGCCGCACGCGACGTCGCGGACGGCCGTCCCGCCTGACCGATGATACAGCGGGCCGCCGCAGGCGGGAGCAATTCACGCCACACCCACCCCTCCAGAGAACGTCAGGGGAGAGCAAGCGCCGCGCCCGAGGCCTTGCCGCGCCGCCGCGCCCCGAGGATCTTGCCGGAGTGCGCGAACCCCGGGACGGCCTCTCTGTCGTCGGACTCTCCGGCAGCCCCGCTCGGCCCTCGAAGTCCCGAGTGCTGGTCGAGTACGCCCTCGACCGGCTCTCGGCGGCCGGCGCGCGCCCGTGCCTGGTGGACTTGGCGACCCTGCCCGCCGACCCTCTCCTCGGCCGGGGAACGGCGCCGGCGCTCACCGCCGCGCTCGACGCCGTCACGCGAGCGCGCATCCTCGTCGCCGGTACGCCCGTTTATCGGGCCACCTACAGCGGGCTCTTGAAGGTCTTCTTTGACCTCCTGCCCCAGGACAGCCTCGCCGGGAAGATCGCGGTGCCGATCGTGACCGGTCACGACCGGGGGCATTCGCTCGCCCTTGATCACGGCCTCCGACCCCTGTTCGCGAGCCTGGGCGCCACCGTCATCGCGAGCGGCGTATACGGCACCAGCGCGCAGTTTCAGGACGGCACGGCCGCGGCCGAGTTGCTCGAGGCGGTCGACCGGAGCGTGCGCGAGGCGCTGGCCCTCGCCGCGGCGCCGCTCGCTTGAAGGCAGGAGACGCGACATGAGTGCGACGCCTGAGCGTCCGATCGCCATCTACTACGAGCATCCCGACTGGTTTCGGCCGTTGTTCGCGGAGCTCGATCGGCGCGGCGTGCCTTATGTGCGGCTCGACGCGGCGAACCATCGCTTCGACGCCGGCGACGGGCGGCCGCCCTACGCCCTCGTATTCAATCGCATGAGTCCGTCCGCCTATCTGCGCGGGGCGGGGAACGCGATCTTCTACACGGCGCAGTTTCTCGCCCATCTACGGCGCCACGGCGTGCGGGTGATCAACGGCTACGACGCCTGGGTCACGGAGACCTCGAAAGCCCTGCAGCTCGGCCTCCTCGAGCATTTGCGCCTCCCCTATCCCCCGGCACGCGTGATCAACCACGCGGCGCAGGCCTTCGACGCGGCGCGCGGCCTCCGCTTTCCGGTCGTGCTCAAGCCCAACATCGGTGGCTCCGGCGCTGGCGTGCGACGGTTCGAGACGATCCACGAACTGAAGCGGGCGGCGGAAGACCGAGTGCTCGACTTGGGCATCGATCACACGGCGCTCGTCCAGGAGTACATCCCCGCGGCCGAGGGGCGCATCGTGCGGGTCGAGGTCCTCGGCGGGCGCTTCCTCTATGCCATTCGCATCTACACCCCGGGTGACAGCTTCAACCTCTGTCCCGCCGACGTCTGTCAGACGGTAGGCGGCGCCGAGCTGGTGCGGGCGGCGTGCCCTGTGGACGCCCCGCGAAATAACCTGCGGGTGGAGGGTTACACCCCTCCATCGGAGATCGTCGCCCACGTCGAGGCCATCATGCGCGCCGCGCACATCGACGTCGGCGGCGTGGAATACTTGATCGACGAGCGGGACGGGCGGCTGTACTTCTATGACGTGAACGCTCTGTCGAACTTCGTCGCCGACGCGCCACGCGTGGTCGGCTTCGATCCGTTCGGCCGCCTCGTCGACTACCTCGAGCGCGAGGCCGCCTGACGGTGCGCTTCGGGTACTGGCTCCCCGTCTTCGGCGGCTGGCTGCGCAACGTACCTGACGAGGGTATGGAGGCGACGTGGAGCTACGTCCGGCGGCTCGCCCAGCGCAGCGAGGCGATCGGCTTCGACGTGACCCTGATCGCCGAGCTCAATCTCAACGACATCAAGGGCCCCGACGCCCCGTCGCTCGATGCCTGGAGCACGGCGGCTGCGTTGGCCGCCGTGACCGGACGGCTCGAGCTCATGGTGGCCGTCCGGCCGACCTTCCATCTCCCGGCGCTGCTCGCCAAGCAGGCTGCCAACATCGACCGCATCAGCGGCGGCCGCCTCACGCTCAACGTGGTGTCGTCGTGGTGGGCGGCCGAGGCGAAACAGTACGGCGTCGCCTTCGACCGCCACGACGAGCGCTATGCCCGCACGGCGGAATGGCTCACGGTGGTGAGCGGGATGTGGGCCCAACCGCGCTTCAGCTTCGTGGGGCAGTACTATCGCGTGGAAGACGCGATCCTCGAACCCAAGCCCCTCGCGCGCCCCCGACCGACCATCTACGCGGGGGGCGAGTCCGAGGCGGCCAAGGAGTTCATCGCGGGAGCGTGCGACGCCTACCTGATGCACGGCGATCCCCCCGAGCGCGTCGCCACGAAAGTGGCCGACTTGCGCTCGCGGCGCGCCCGGCGCGGCCTGCCGCCGCTCCGCTTCGGGGTCGCGGCGTACGTCGTCTGTGCCGAGTCGGACGCCCTGGCGCGACGCGAAGTCGCGCGGATCACCGACGTGCGGCAAAGCGCCGCGGGCTACGCCAACTACCAGGACTGGCTCGCCAACACTCAGCTCGAGCAACAGGTGAGCCTCGAGGACTATTCTGTCTCGAACCGGGGCCTGCGCGCCGGCCTCGTGGGCACCGCGGAGCAGATCGCCGACCGCATCCGCGCCTTCGAGCAGGCGGGCGTCGAGCTCCTGCTGCTGCAGTTCAGCCCCCAGGCTGAGGAGATGGAGCGCTTCTCGAGCGAAGTGATCCCGCTCGTCGACCCGGCGCCGACCAGCCGCCGCACCCTCGTGACCTAGCGGCACACCCCGCACTGTGGCGCCAGCGCGACGCCCCTCGCGGCTTGACAAGCGACCACCGACCGCCCCACCATGACTCCAACGGCCCCCGCGCCCGGCCAGGCGATGGGGGCCGTGCGTGTCTTTGCCGGGGGGTGAGCCATGGACGCGAAGGCGCTGCTGGACGGACTGGAGCTCGGGGTCGCGGCCGTCGCCCCCGACTGGACCATCACCGCGTGGAGCGGCGGAGCCGCCCGCATCACCGGCATCCCGCTCGAGCGCGCGGTCGGGCAAAGCTTCTGGGTTGCGTTTCCGGCCGCCCGCTCCGCCCACGTCGAGCGAGTGATGCACGACGTCCTCGAGGACGGCCGGCCGCGGACCTACCTCGTCCCCGCCGCGCCGAGCGACGCCCCGGGGACCGCGTACGAGACGGAGGTGAGCCGGGGGCCCCATAGCCACCTCCTCGTCGTCTTCCGGCGCGTGGCCGAGGCGCTCGGCCCCGAGGGACGCGCAGGCCAGCTCGCGGGCGCCCTCGAAATCGAACGCCGTCTATACGTGCAACTCTTCAGCTCCCTCCCCACGCCCGCCTTGGTGCTGAGCGTGGATGGCCAGATCCTCGAGGCGAACCCGGAGGGCCTGAGGCTGCTTGGCGCCTCGGATGCGCGCACGCTCCGAGGGCGTGTGTTCGCCGACTGGGCCCCCGCCGCCTCCCGCGCGCCCCTCACCGCGGCCCTGCGCGACGCCGTGACCCAGCGCCAAGACCTGCAACTCACCCTCGAGTTCGCCGGCGAGCCTCCGCGCGAAGTACGCGCCGTGATCGTCAACGTCGACCCGGTCCGCGAATCGCCGAAGCTCTTGTTCCTGGCCCTGGACGTGTCGCGTGAAGCGCTGCTGCAGCGCCGCCTCCTCCAAGCCGATCGCCTATCGCAGCTCGGCGCCCTCGTGTCGGGTGTGGCGCACGAGCTGAACAACCCCCTCGCCGCGATTGCGGCGTTCGGGGAGGCGCTCGTGTTGGACCCGAGCCAGTCGGACCTCCGGGAGAGCGCGGAGGTGATTCGGAGCGAGGCCATGCGGGCCGGCCGCATCGTGCGGACGCTGCTCGACTTCGCCCGCCAGCGCCCGCGCACCGAGACGGCGGTCGACCTGGGCGAAATCGCCGACCGCGTGCTTGCCCTCCAGCGCAGCGCCCTCAAGCGGGCTCGCATCCGGGCGAGCGTGTCGATCCCCGCCCAAGTGCCGGCGGTGACGGGCGACGCGCAGGAGCTGCAACAGGTGCTCCTCAACGCCGTCGTCAACGCTCGTCAGGCGATCGAAGGCGGGGGGCGCCCCGGCCAGATCACCATCACCGCACGCACGACCGACCACCACGTCCTGGTCACGATCGAGGACACCGGGCCGGGCGTCCCGCCCGACATCCTCGACCGCGTGTTCGAACCCTTCTTCACCACCAAGGGCGAGCAGGGCACCGGTCTCGGTCTCGCCATCAGCTTCGGTCTCGTCCGTGGGATGGGGGGCCGGATGTGGATGCAGAACGTCGAGGGCGGCGGCGCGCGGCTCGCGTTCGAAGTCCCGGTCGAGGCGGCGAGTGCTGCCGGCGCGAGCGCTGCGGCCGGGGTGACGGCGCGGAGTCGGCGCCTATCGGTGCTCGTGGTCGAGGACGAGGAAAGCGTGCTCCGGGCCATGGCCCTGCTCGTCAAACGCCTGTCGCACGACGTGACGACCGTGGCGCGATTCGACGATGCCGTGGCGCGTCTCATCACCGCAGAGCGCTACGACGCCCTCCTCGTGGACGTGCACCTGGACGACGAGCATACGGGGTTCGATCTGTTCGAGCGGCTGCACGCGGAAGGGCGCGGCCGCGAGCGGCGCATCGTGTTCACGACGGGAGATTCGATCTCGCTGCACATCCGCGACGCGCTGCAACGCGCCGATCGGCCGGTGCTGCGCAAGCCGTTCAGCCTGGACGAGCTGCGCGAGATGCTGGAACGCGTCTCGGGAGGGTGACGCGGGCGCTCGGGCGACGCTTCAGGCCGCTTGCACCACCGTGCGGCGCCGCCCGCGTGCCCTGGCGTGCCGCGGCGTGCGATAGAAGGCGAGCGTCTCCCGCAACCCGTCCTCCAGATCGATGACCGGCTCATACCCCACGAGCGAGCGGGCCTTGTCGATGGCTGCCCGCGAATCGCGCACCTCCCCCGCCCGTGCGTGCACGTGCACCGGTGCCAACCGCACGCCGGCCAACACGCGGATGCGGTCCCACAACTCGTTCACGCTCGCGCTCACGCCGCTGCCCACGTTGAACACCTGACCCGCTACGCGAGCGGCAGGGGCCTGCGCCGCGAGCACGTTCGCCCGTACGACGTTCGCGATGTAGACGAAGTCGCGGGTCTGCCCCCCGTCACCATAGATGGTCGGCCGTTCGCCCGTCAGCGCCGCGGCGATGAACCGCGGCACCACCGCGGCATACTGGGAGTTCGGATCTTGGCGCGGGCCGAACACGTTGAAGTACCGGAGTACCACGGTTTCGAGCCCATACGTCGCATGGAACGCGAGACAATAGTCCTCGGCCGCGAGCTTGGACGCGGCATATGCCGATCGCGGTCGGGTCGGATGATCCTCGATCGTTGGCAGCGCGGTCGCGTTGCCGTACGCCGAGGTCGAGCCGGCGTACACCACGCGCCGCACGCCCTGCTCGCGCGCGGCGATGAGCACGTTCAGCGTGCCGGTGGCGTTGATCCGGTGCGCGAGCAACGGCTCCTCCACCGAGCGCTGAACCGACGTCACCGCGGCCTCGTGGAACACGCAGTCGATGCCCTCCATCGCCCGATGGCACGCATTCACGTCCGCGATGGTGCCGCGAATGAACCGGATCTGGCGGCGCACGGCCGAGAGATTGCCGCGTCGGCCCGACGAGAGGTCGTCCACCACGGTCACGTCGTGCCCCGCGGCGACCAGATGCTCGACGAGGTGTGAGCCGATGAAGCCCGCGCCTCCCGTAACCAAGTATCTCACTGCGATCCCTATCCGTCTCGGCCGGTGCTTGCTCCTTGCAGGAATCCGGCCAGCGCCGCCCGACGCCGCAGGACGCGCGCCGGGGCCGGCCGCGTCGGTTGACGCGCGAACGCGGCGCCGCGCTCCGTCGTGCGACCGTCGCGCGACCGCGACATGGCGCGCGCGTTCGGCTCCGCGACGCGCCCCGCGCGCGCGACTAGTTTTGCGCGTACGCGACACCGCGTGCAATCCGCCGGGGGCCCCGGCTCGGGCAAGACGCGCGCCCCCGCTCCCGCACCGCATCGCACGACGCGTCGTGCCGGCACCGCGGCTGCTGTCGCGCGCGCGCACCGGGTGTTTTCCGGGATCGCGCTGAGGTCGGGCGCAGGCGACCGCGGACTCCGTCCATTGGCACAAGTCCTGCCTCTCAGCGTCATGCAACCGTCGTTGGTAGGAGGGACCGGTGGGGCGGGCGCAGCGGACCTGGATGGAGGACTTGACGCTCGTGCTGATCGTCTGGCTGTCCGCCTGGCGGCTGTTCGATGCGCCACGGTCGGCACGAGCGAGCGAGCCCTGGAGATCCATCCGTGGGGAGTAGCGCTTGGCCACGCGTACGAGCTGAGGAGGCACCGCACGGTGCGCGAGAGAATCCACGCTTGTGGGTGGTCCGGTCTGGCGCGCCGGGGCCGACGTCTGGAGCGCGCCCGCCTCCGGCATGTGGCACCGGGTTTGCGTCAGCCCACCCACGGTGGCGGGGAGACGGCTCAGTGCGTGAGCAGCTCCGCTCGTTTTCGGTGAGCGGTTGCAGGAGAGAACGCCTCGAACACGGGAGGAGGGCTCTGCTCCCCGTACACCGCCAGCGGCCACCGGCTATGAAGGGGCGACATCCCGCCGCGCCGCCAGCAAGCCCTAAGCCAATGCCCCGCGCGCTCTCACGACGTGCGGACGCTGGGGCCTGACCGCTCCCGGCGTCATGGCCAATCGCACGCGCATCTCCCGTCCGCCCCGCATCCTGATCGCGAGCGACCAAGACGGTGGCCTGTGGGAGCTCCAAGCGCTCCTCGACGCTCACGGATACCTCGTCGAGCGCGTCTACGCCAGCACACCGGTCCCCGAGCGCGCGCGCGCCATCCGTCCGGTTCTCATCATTCTGGACGCCTCCTTTCCCGACCGGGAAAGCTTGGCGCTCAGCCGCGCGCTGCGCGACGATCCCGAGATCGGGCCGAGCACGCCGATACTGCTCCTCATGACGGGGCGGCCGACGTCTGGGGACCACGTGGCCGCCCTCCGGGCGGGAATCTGGGAGCTCCTCACCCGCCCCCTGAACCGGGACGAGGTGCTCGCGAAAGTGAACGCCTACTGGCGCGCCGCGGCCGAAGCGGAGCCGGTCCGCACGAAGGAGTTGGTGGATAGTGTCACCGGCCTGTACACATCGCAGGGGCTCGCTCGCCGCGCCCGCGACCTGTTACTCCAAGCGTCCCAACACAACACGTCGGCCGCCTGCGTCGTGTTTGCTCCCGAAATCGGGGTCGACCCCACCGCGAGCGGCGCGGACGCTCCGTCCAGCGGGGAGCTGGTGCGGCGTGCCGGCGAGATCTTCATGGCGAGTGGGCGCCGCTCGGATGCGATTGGCAGAATTGGGCACGCGGAAATCGCCGTCTTCGCAGCGGGCACGGACGGACGTGGCGCGCTGCAGCTGGCGGAACGCTTCCGGTACGCCAGCCACGCCGGTCGCGCGGGGCAGGCGGACGCGTCACCCCGCTTCGAGCTGCGCGCGGGCTACCATGCAGTTCCCAGCGTCCGCTACACCCCGATCGAACCGCTGCGGCTGTTGGGTCGGGCCACCCGCGCGCTGCAGCTCGCCAGAACCGAGGGGAAATGGGTTCGCGAAGCAAGCGAGGGACCATAGCTGGGCGTGAGGCTGCGCTGCGTCCCCGAGCGGCGAAGGCGGTTTAGAGAAGAAGCACCGGGCAGCGGGCGGCGAGTGTGGCGGCCGAGCCACGCGCGCGTCGACGTGCGTGGCATGCGTCCTGCTCGTCCTCGAAGGTCGCCATGGCCCCAAGACATTCGCCTGAGTCGGCGCCGACTCCTCCGGGTGAGTCCGCGGCCCCCGGGATGATCCCGATGGCCCACGTGCTATCGGTCGACGTGGAAGACTGGTTCCAGGTCGAGAACTACGCCGACGTCATCCCCCGCGACCGCTGGGCCGCGTGCGAGCTGCGTGTCGCGGACAACGTCCGTCGCCTGCTCGAGCTCTTCGCGGCGGCGGACGCGCGCGCTACCTTCTTCGTGCTCGGCTGGGTTGCGGAGCGGCTTCCCGAGCTGGTTCGTGAGATCGCGCGGGCGGGCCATGAGGTCGCGAGCCACGGGTGGTGGCACACGCCGCTCTGGCGCCTGGGCGAAGCGGCGTTCACCGAGGAGGTCACGCGCTCACGCATGCTCTTGCAAGAGCTCAGCGGGCAAGCGGTCATCGGGTATCGCGCGCCCACGTGCTCGGTCACTGCGTCCACCACGTGGGCCCTCCGCGCGCTGCGCGACGCGGGCTACCGCTACGACTCCTCGATCTTCCCCGTGCATCACGACCGCTACGGCATCCCCGGCGCGCCGACCAGCGTCCATTGGCGCGAAGAGGGCGTCTGGGAGATTCCGTTCTCCGTGCTCGAGCTTCGCGGCGTGCGCCTCCCCGTGGCGGGTGGTGGGTACTTCCGGCTCTATCCGCTGTGGCTGACCCGCTGGGCGATCCGGCACCTCGAGCGCCAGGGCCGGCCGGCGGTCGTGTACCTGCATCCCTGGGAGTTCGATCCCACCCAGCCGCGGGTGCCGGGAATCGGGGCACAGCGCAGCTTCCGCCATCGGGTCGGGATCGCCCGCAATGCGCGAAAGCTCGCCTCGCTCCTGCGCGAGTTTCGGTTCGCGCCCGTCCGCACCGTGCTCCGAGAGCTCGGCGTGGACCTCGAGCCCGTGGCGCCCGCGACCGCGCTTTGTACCCGCGCTCCCGCGTTGACGTGATAGGGCGCTGCGCGGGTACGCTGGATGCAGAGGGTTCTCGCAACCGTGAGATGCCGGCGTCCGACCCCGACCGCTCGGGCACCGGAGCCGTGGTTCTCTAGGGCACCGGCTCGCGGCCAGCCGGCTCCAACGACCGACGGAGCGCGGCGAGATCGTGCTTGCCGCTCGGCAGCACCGGAAGCGCGTCCCGTACCTCGATCCGCGCCGGCTCCATGTAACGCGGCAGCTCGCACCGGCAGTGAGCTTTGAGCCGCTCGAGCGATCCACCGGCGGCCAGTACGACAAACGCGACGATCCGTTCGCCGCGCGCGTCGTCGGGTTCCCCGGTCACGATCGCCTCGGTGACCTCGCCCGAGGCGTAAAGGACGTTCGCCACCTCGTCCGGTCCGACGCGGTATCCCATCGTCTTGATGATGCGATCCTTCCGGCTCACGTAGTAGAGGAACCCCGACGCGTCCGCCCGCACGAGGTCGCCAGAGAAGACGACGCGCTCCGCATCCGGAGCTCCCGCCGGGCGCAGCGGATTGGGGCGAAACACCTTCGCCGTGAGCTCGGCGTCATTCCAATAGCCGAGCGTCACGGTAGGGCCGCGATGCACGAGCTCTCCGATCTCGCCTACCGCAGCCGGCGTGCCGTCCTCCCGCAACACGTAGACCTCCGCACCTGGGATCGGCCGCCCGATGGAGTCGGGGCGGCGGTCCAACTCTTCGGGCGGGAGATACGTACTCCGCAGGACCTCGGTGAGCCCATACATCAAAAAGAGCCGTGCGTCAGCTTGCGCCCGCCGTAGCGCGTGGACCACCTCGGCGGGGAGATGGCCACCCGCGTTGGTCATCACGCGCAAGGCCGGCAGCCGCCGGTCTCGGAACGCCGGCACCTGCAGCAACCGCATCCACAAGGGCGGCACGGCCGCGAGGACTGTCACCTCGTGCGCCACCAGGGCGTCGACCATTTGCTGGGCCAATGGAGAGCGTTCGACCACGAGGCACGCGCCCGCGTCGATGGCACACAAGAGCTGGCTCATGCCGTAGACGAAACTGAGCGGCAGGAGGCTCGCGACCCGGTCGCTCGGCGCGAGGCCGAGATAGGACACGACGGCGCGTGTCGCCGCCCACAGGTTTGCGTGACTCACGGCGACGCCCTTCGGTAGGCCGGTCGAGCCCGAGGTGTATACGATCTGGGCGACGTCACCGCCCACGCAGGCCACGGGCTCGAAGCCGTCACTCGCGGACGCGAGCGTTGCAACGTCGAGCAGGCGGGCATCATGGCACAGCGCTCGGGGCTGTCGCGCGAGGAGCTCGCCCGCTGCGATGAGGTGACGCGCGCCGGAGTGCGTGAGGATGTGCTCGATCTGACGGGGCCGCAGCGTCTCGTTAACGACCACCGCGATCGCGCCCGCGGCAAGCGCGCCGAAGAAGGCCGCCGCCGCCTCGGCCCCGCGCTCGAGCAGAATGGCCACGCGGTCGCCGCGCGCCACACCGGCGGCGAGGAGCGAAGCGCCGATCTGACCGGCCCGCTCCCGGAGGGCCGCGTACGTGGTGCGCCGCTCACGCTCGCTCACTGCCGGCGCCGTTCCCGCGCCCGCCGCGGCGCGCCACAGGAGGCGCGCCACATTGGGATTCAAGGCCTCCAGCGAGGCGGCCTCGCCGACCACCGACTGCGCTTGAGGGGCCACGCCGCCCCCCGCCGCAACCCGCATACCAGCCCGGCGCCCCCCGCCACCGGGCCGCGCCGCGTCGGCTGGCAGAAGATGCGTCGCGCGCCCGCCACACCCTTCGCAAAGTCGCGACGACACACGAGACTCGCCCACCTCCCCACCTCGACGCGGGGCGTTAGGTGCTGAGGCTCGAACCTTGCGTTTGGCACCGGAAGGCACGAATCGCGCACCCCTCTCGCCCGGAGAAAGCATGTCGATTGCACTCGCGGAGCGGCTCCAGCTCGACGGCGCCAGCATGACCGAGGAGATCGTCGCGGCGCTCCGGCGTCAGGTAGGAGAGACGCTGCGGCGCTCAGGGATCGTCGTCGCCATGAGCGGCGGGGTGGACAGTTCCGTCTGCGCCGCCCTGGCCGCCCGGGCGGTCGGACCGCGGCGCGTCTTGGGCTTAAGTCTGCCCGAGCGAGAATCGGACGCGCAGAGTCCACGACTGGCGCGTGACTGGGCGGCCGAACTCGGCATCGAGTTCCTCATGGAGGACATAACACCCGTCCTCCAGGCCTCGGGCTGCTACGCGCGGCGCGATGCGGCTGCCCGGCGCTTGGTGCCGGAGTACGGCGCGGGGTGGCGCTGCAAGCTCGTACTCGATACGGGCGGCCTCGACTCGGATCGGCTGAGCGTGTGCTACCTCGCCGTCCAGCCCCCCGGCGGGGAGATCCGCCAAGTGCGCCTGCCGGCTCGGGAGCTTCGCGAGATCGTGGCCGCCACGAACTTCAAGCAGCGTGTCCGGAAGATGCTCGAGTACTACCACGCCGATCGGCTGAACTACGCGGTCGTCGGCACACCGAACCGCCTCGAGTACGATCAGGGCTTCTTCGTGAAGGGCGGGGACGGCCTCGCGGACGTGAAGCCGATCGCGCACTTGTACAAGAGCCAGGTCTACCAGCTCGCCACCCACTTGCGCGTGCCGGAGGTCATCCGGGAGCGGACTCCGACGACCGACACGTACTCGTTGCCCCAAACCCAACAGGAGTTCTTCTTCGCACTGCCGCTCCGCGAGCTGGACCTCGTGCTCCAGGCCCGCACCGAGGGGCGGAGCGCGGCCGACGTCGCCGCGGAGCTCGGGTACGCGACGCCGGAGATCGAGCGAGCCTATCGGGAGATCGACCACAAGCGGCGCGTCACTGCTCACCTCCACCTCCCCCCGTTGCTCGTGAGGCCGGTGTCGCTCGACGCGTCCGATCACGGGGAGGCCACCGGCTGATGTGTGGGCTCGCAGGTGTCGCCCGGCGCGAGCCGCGCGGCGTCTCGGCTGAGTTGCTCGCGCGCATGATCGCAGCGATCCGCCACCGCGGGCCCGACGGCTTCGGCCTGTACGCGGACGACCAGGTGGGTCTCGCCCACGCGCGGCTCAGCATCATTGACGTGGCGCGCGGGGTCCAGCCCATGACGAACGAAGACGGTAGCGTGCTCGTCATCTACAACGGCGAGATCTTCAACTACCTGGCGCTGCGGGCTGAGCTCGAGTCGCGGGGCCACCGTTTCCGCACCCGCAGCGATACGGAGATTCTCGTCCACGGCTACGAGCAGTGGGGCGAGGGCGTGCTCGACCGGCTGAACGGCCAGTTCGCGTTCGCCATTTACGACCAACGCACCACGTCGCTGTTCCTCGCGCGAGACCGCGTGGGCATTCTCCCGCTGTTCTACGCCGAGCAGGGTGGCGACCTCTACTTCGCCTCGGAGATCAAGGCGCTCTTCGCCACGGGTGAAGTGCCCCGAGCGCTCGACCCCGAGGGCCTGGACGAAGTGTTGACCTTCTGGGCGGCCCTCCCGCCGCGCACGCCGTTCCGCGGCGTCCGGGCGCTCGAGCCGGGCTGTTGTGCCCGCTGGCACCGCGGTCGGCTCGTGACGCGCCGCTACTACGCCCTCGATTACCGCGAGGCGGCCGAGGAGGGACCAGACGCGCTCGCCACGCTCGACGACCTCCTCGGCGCCGCCGTTCGCCTGCGACTCCAGGCCGATGTGCCGGTCGGCGGGTACTTGAGCGGTGGCCTCGACTCGAGCATCGTGTGCGCCCTCGCGGCCAACGCGTCGCCGCACGCGCTGCGGACGTTTTCGGTGACGTTCGAGGATCCCCGCCTGGACGAGAGCGCGTACCAGGAGACGGTCGCCCGGGCGTTGCGCACGCGGCACGCGGTGCTGCGGATCGCCCAAGGCGACATCGCGCGGGTGTTTCCGGACGCGGTGCGCCACGCGGAGACGCCGCTGTTGCGGACCGCTCCCGCCCCGCTGTACTTGCTGTCGCGGCTGGCCCGCGAGCACGACATCAAAGTGGTGCTCACCGGGGAAGGGTCGGACGAGGTGTTCCTCGGTTACGAGCTCTTCAAGGAGACGCTCGTTCGGTTGTTCTGCCTCCGACAACCCGGCTCGGCGTGGCGCCCGCGCCTGTTCGATCGTCTCTACCCGGAGCTCGCCCCCCAGGGTCGCACCGGCGAGTTCTGGCGGCGGTTCTTTCTGAACGCGGGGTCTCCGGAGGATCCGCTGTTTTCCCACCTGCCACGCTTCCAGCTCGCGGCGCAGATCAAACACTTCTACTCGGACGAGTTTCGGGCGGGCGTGAGCGGGTTCGATGCGCTGGCAGAGCTCCGGCAGCGGCTGCCGTCCGAGTTCGGGCGGTGGTCGCCGCTCGGCCGCGCCGCCTATCTCGAGATGGTGACGCTCCTCTCGCCCTACCTCCTGAGCACCCAGGGCGATCGTATGGCGATGGCGCACGGCGTGGAGGCTCGGGTGCCCTATCTCGATCACCGCCTCCTCGAGTTCGCAGTAGCCCTCCCCGGGCGCAGCAAGCTCCAAGGCCTCCGCGAAAAAAGCATTCTCCGACGCTGGGCGTCGCGCGTCCTCCCCCACACGGTCGTCGACCGGCGCAAGCAACCGTACCGGGCGCCCGACATCCCGGCGTTCTTTGGGCCCGGATCGCCAGACTACGTCGCCGAGCTGCTCGACGGGGGGAGCCTGCGCCGGACGGGTATCTTCAACCCCAGGGCCGTCGCGGGCTTGGTGCAACGCTGTCGCGCCGGGAGCGCGACCCGGGTGCTTGAGAACCAGGCGCTGGTCGCGATCCTCTCGACCGAGCTGTGGCACCGCGAATTGCTGGACGCATCGACGACCCGACCTTGGGCCGGCGCCCCCGAACTCCGCCGCGCGGTGCGCCATCCTGTGACCGTGCTCGCGTGAGGGCGAGAGGACACCCATGAACGAAACGGCGTCGACACTCAGTCAAGCGCAAATCGTCGACCGCACCCGGGCATACGTGCGGGACACCTTCCTGTACATGCGCCCCGATTGGAACCTGCGCGACGAGGACCTGCTCATCGGCAGCGGGGTGATCGATTCGATCGGCGTGGTGGAGTTGATCGCGTTCCTCCAGGACACCTTCGGTGTGACGATCGGCGAAGACGAGATCACGGAACAAAACCTGGGATCGCTCGTCGCGATCGGACAGTTCATCGCCCACAAGTGTCACGGCAACGGCGCAGTGCGCGAGGGGCCGTCGTCCCGCGCGGTCGGGTGAGCCGGACGGCTCCCTTGCTCCAGCGCCTGCGCGGCGGCCCGAGCTGGCTGTTGCACCCGCTTCTTCGACGCCGCGCCCTGGAAGCGCTGCGTGAGCGCCCGCGACCGACGCGCGTCCTGGTCGTCTGCCACGGCAACATCTGCCGCAGCCCGTTCGCGGCGGCGCTCCTGGCGCGAGACCTCGCGCCCGCTGGGGTGCACGTCGAGTCCGCCGGATTCATGGGGCCCGGCCGGCCATGTCCGCGGGAAGCGGTAACGGCAGCAGCGCGGTGGGGCGTGGATCTTTCGGCGCACAGCTCCACGCTCCTGACCGCCGTACGAGCTCGCTCCGCCGATCTCGTGGTGGTCATGGACGCCGCCCAAGGGCGCGCGGTCTGCGACTGGTTCGGTCGGTGGCGCCGCGACGTCCTGGTCCTGGGTGACTTGGACCCCGCGCCGATCACGGCCCGAGCGATCCGCGATCCGGTGGAGCAGAGCATCGACGTGTTCGTGGAGACCTATGCCCGGATCGAGCGCTGTACGACTGCGGTTGCGCAAGCCCTGACCTCGAGCCCGCCGTGGTTACGCGGGTCGCCACCAGCCGTCGGCGCCGCCGGCACGGACCGCGAGCCTTCACCCTGACCAAGTCGGCCGTTCCCGCGACCTCAAGCGGCCACAGCTAAAAATCGGTGCAAGCGCTTGTGGCCCGGGCTGCAGCCTGGTGCGAGCGCCGTGCTGCGACGGCGCGACGCTTGCGCCCGCGGCTGCGCCAGCCTGGCTGGCCCGGACCTTGCCCTCGCGGCATACGGCGGTTGGGCCCGTGCGCGCCCCGCCTGCTGCAGTGACGGCGCACGTGAAAAGGAGTGAGCAGCATGCACAAGCAGACCATCCTTGGTTTAGCGGCAGTCTTCGCGGCCGTGCTCGGCGCGGTCGGCTGTAACGACTCACTCGACCCGACGCACCATCATTCGATACCGACTGCAGGCCCCGGCCTGCTCGCTGCCACGAGTGGCCCCTCGGGCATCACGCTCGACCGCGCGGAGATCGCACTGAACACCGGGACGGGGTGGGGTGTCGGCGAGACCCACGTCGGGAAGGCGTTTGATGTGAACCCGCACCTCGGCGACGCCATCGTCGCGACGTTCTTCTGGCTCGGGTCGACCAACACCATCAACACGGTCACCGACCACCTGGAGGATGGGACGCCGGTCGGAAACACCTACACGCTCGTCGACTACGTCACGGCCGGGGGCTACTCGATGGCAACCTACGTCGCCACGAACGTGCAGAACTTTCCCGACCCCGCTCCGAGCTCGGCCAAGCTCCTGGCCGTGCACGCGATCTTCTCGAATCAGATCACCGAAGGCGGGATCATGATCTCCGCGTACACCGGCGTCTCGAGCGCATTGGCACAGGCGTTGGGTGCGCACAGCTCGGGATCGGGTGCCGGGTCAGGCGTCACGATTGCCGACCCCGGCTCGATTATGGTTGGCGCGAACGCGCTGGCGTACGGCGTCTCCATGTCGACCGGGGTCGTGGGTATGACGGAGCCGCCGGGCTTTACCGAGATCACCTGGGCGTCTGACGCATCGATCAAGGCCGTCGGGGACTACGCCGTGCCCGCCGGTGGCTCCGTCGATCCGAAGTGGACTTGGTCCTTTGCCTCGCCCAGCACGTGGTTCGCGACGGTATTGTCGCTGAACCCCGCGGGGACGCATCTCGTATTCACCGTCCAGCCGAGCACGACGCTACCCTTGACAACCATTAAGCCACCGGTGCAAGTCACGGCCGTAGACGATCTCGGCAATCCAGTGCCGAGCTTCACCGGCTCGGTGACGATTGCCATCGCCCACAACGCCGGACTGCTGCTCCCCGGCACACTGTCTGGCACAACGACGCTCAGCGCGGTCAACGGCGTCGCCACGTTCTCGGACCTGAGCATCGACCAGCCGGGGAACGGCTACACCTTGCAGGTCACGTCTTCAGGCACCACCGCTGCGGTCAGCGCACCGTTCAACATCGGGCTGTTCTGACCGAAGCGCGCCTAAGCCGGCCCGAGTGGCCTTTGGCCCCTCGGGCCGGCCTGCGTCCCACCTAGAACTGGTAGTAGAGGAACGGAGACGAGCCGGCGCCGGCCATCACGGCGAGGCACGCGCCCAACGCCGCAGCCAGCGGGAACGCGTAGCGCGGCCGCCAGCGCCAACCGGCGTGGTACTCGAAGGCGTTGGGGCCGACCATGCTCCACCACACGGCGATCGCCAGGGTGACGAGGAAGACGCCGCTCCCGCTGAACATTAACCTGTCCCCGTGTGTCGGCGCGAACATGGTACGCAGGAGACTGGTGGCCATTTCGAAGCTTCGTGCGCGGAAGACCGCCAACCCCACTACAAAGAGCAAGAACATGGCACCCTGCCGCACGCGCGCCGACAGGGCGTCCCACTGGGGCGCGAACCGGCGGTACAACGCGAGCAGAGCGCCGTGATAGCCACCCCAGATGATGTACGTCCAGCTGGCGCCGTGCCAGAGACCGCCGAGCAGCATCGTCAGCATCAGATTGCGGTACGTGCGCCACTCGCCGTGGCGACTCCCGCCCAAGGGGATGTAGAGGTAGTCGCGCAAACAGGACGAGAGCGAGATGTGCCAGCGGCGCCAGACATCGGATGGATCGAGCGCCTTGTAGGGCGAATTGAAGTTCTGCGGGATCCGCAACCCGAACAGGTAGCCGAGGCCGACCGCCATGTCGCTATAGCCGGAGAAATCGAAGTAGACTTGAAAGGTGTAGCCGAGGACGGCTGCCCACGTGCCGAGCGTCGAGAGGGTGGCGTAACGAGCGAAGGCCGGGTCGACGAACGCCGCGAACGTGTCGGCCACGAGCACCTTCTCGACGAGGCCAATGACAAAGAAGGAGATCCCCGTGCGGAGCCAGCGGGTGCGATCGGCGTGGCCCAAGTTCTCGAGGTCCTGCTCGATCTGGCGAAACCGCACGATCGGCCCGGCGACGAGCTGCGAGAACAGCGACACGTAGGCAGAGAACTCGAAGAAGTTCTTGGTGGGTCGAATCACCCCGCGATAGCCATCTACGATGTAGGTAATCGTGTGGAAGGTGTAGAACGAGATCCCGACCGGCAGCACGATGTTGAAGTGGGGCACCTGGGCCGCGACCCCAAGCAGCCTGGCGATGCCGGCGCCCGTCTCGACGGCGAAGTTTGCGTACTTGAAGAACGCGAGGAGCGACAGATCGGTTACGATCGGGAGGACGAGACACAGGCGGCGCCGCCGGGCGTCGGTCCAGCGGAGAAAGCCGCGGCCGGCGAGATAACTGACGGTCGTCGAGAACGCCATCAGTAGACAGAAACGGGCGTCCCAGTACCCATAGAACACGTAGCCCGTGATCGTGAGCCAGACGTAGCGCGCGGAGGCCGTTCGCAGCGCCCAAAACACGACGTACGTGACGGGCAGGAAGAGGCACAGGAAGACGAAGCTATTGAACAGCATCAGCGCTCTCCGCGGGACTGGCCTGCGAGCTTCTCAGCACGGCGTGTCGCAGGCGATCGGCGATCAGGCCGGCCATGACCCCGGCCCCGCGGTTGGTGAAATGGACGAAGTCTCCGAAGTACTCGCGATGGCCACTCAACGCGCTCGCGGCGTCCACCACGAGCACGCCACGTCGGGCTCCCAGCATCCGCGTAGCGTCCGCGGCCGCCTCCTCAAACGCCAAGATGGCGTCCGTCGTAGCCCGCGGCGTGAACTGCCGCCAGCTGTTCAAGACATCGGCATCCGACGGGTCTGGCGGCACCGTGAATCGCATCGCGTGCGTCACCAAGACCGGCGTTGCTCCCCGGGCCCGTATTGCCGAGACGAGGCTGTCGAGATCCGCAACGTACTGGTTGAGGCGGTCGGCAGGCACGCTGCGGAAGAGCCAGCTCGAATCGCGGCCGGCGACGGCGCGGGCGACGGCGCGCGCTACGCGCCGCCGCTGGATGAGCGCGGGATAATGGAGCACCTCGTGGGCCCGCTCGAGGAGCCGTGGGGTCCACCAGGGCGGGTCGTCCTCCATCGCACTCCGGGGTGCGGGGGGATCCGCGGGAGGATTCTCGGAGAGATAGAGCGTGGGTGACGGGTATACGAGCACCACCGAGGGTTGAAACCGCGCGACCCAAGTGTTCCAGAGGTGCGTGAGCCGCCGCAGCGATATCCCGGCGATGGCCGCGTTTACCACCTCGACGCAGCCACTTCCGCGCAGCGAATCCTCGAGCTGGGACGGGTATTCTTGGCCATCGGCCTCGTATGCGCCGAGCGTCTCCGAGGCTCCAAGCACGGCGATGCGAGTGCACCCCGGAGCGGGCACCAGCGTCATGTCCGCACTGCGGAACCCAAAGCGGTTCAGTCGCCATTTTTTGTAGCGACCGTTGGGGCGCCCGCGGGGCCCTAGTGAATCGCGGAGCACGAGGTCGCGCGCTGGATCGGGCACGTGCAGCAGCGGAATGCCCTGGCGCACGCGGTCGTCGAGTCGGGCGGTAGCCTCAGCAGCGAGGAGGCACGTAGCACCGACGGCAGTCCAGTAGGCGGCCCGCCGGACCCCCCTGCTCCAGCGGGGAATATCGTCCATTAGGCCCGACTTCCCCGCGAGGCCCGCAGAGCGGGATCGCCCCCCCGAGCTCGCCACCGTCGCCGGATGTTTGCGGCCCGGCCCTGTGTACACCGTTGTCATAGGATCGGCGAGGCGTCGTCGCAAAAACCGTACGCGAGGCCGCGCCCAGCAGGGTCCTTCGGGTCGGGCCGGCTCCGGTGTTGCTCGCGCGCAACGCTAGGTCCTTCGCCATCCGACGGCTCCACCACGTGGCATCCGGGCCGCGAAGTGCTGACATCGGTCGACACCGTTGTCTTTCGACCCCGGTGCGTGAGGCGCAAGGTTCTCGGGTCGAGCCTGCATGGGCTGGCCTGAACCTTGCCCCCCCGGTTGCCGTTCGATTAGTGCGCCAACGGGGGAGGGATCATGTCCCAGCGGGCTCGCGTCGTTACACAACTCATCGCAGCCGCGCTGCTCGCCGCTGCCTGTAGTGATGCCGTCGGGCCCGCGCGCCTCCGGCCGGGGTTTGCCGCGACAGCTCCCACAACGGGCATTGCCCTCGACCAAAGGACCGGTGCGCTCAGCGAAACCGGGACGGTGCTGGGGCAGGGATTTAACCCCACCAACCCGCACAACGGCGATGCCATTATCGCGACCTTCTTCTGGGTTAACTCGACGACGCCCCACGTCACCATCACTTCCGTCACCGATCGACTCTCCAACGGGACGCCGGTCGGGAACACGTACACACTCGTCGACTCCGGCACCTCAGGGGGGTTCTCGATGGCGACCTATGTCGCCACCAACGTGCAGAACTTTCCCGATGCCGGGACGACGAGCGGACAGATCCTCGCCGTACAAGCCCAGCTTTCATCCCAGGTTTCGGACGGTGGGGTGGTCCTTTCCGCCTGGAGCGGCGTAAGCGGAGTGTCAACGCAGGCCGTCGGTAACCACCATTCGGCCGCCGGCTCCGGGTCGGCCCCCACGACCGCCAATCCCGGGCAGATTGCGGTCAACTCGGCTGCGCTGGTATACGGCGTGTCGATGGCGAGCCCGGTGGTGGGACTCCAGTCGCCGTCGGGCTTCACGAGTATTGGAGAGGGCTCTGATGCGTCGATCAAGGAGGACGCGGAGTACGCCGTGCCGACGAGCGCCGGCTCCGCGGACCCGCAGTGGACCTGGTACTTTGACTCCACACACCCCGGCACGTGGCTCGCCACCGTCCTTTCACTGAACCCAGCGGTCCCAGCGGGCCCACCGAGCCAGCTCGCCTTCACAGCCCGGCCGAGCACGACGACGTCCGGCGCGCCGATCTCGCCTGCGGTGCAGGTGACCGCCCAGGACAACTCGGGGAACACCGCCACGAGCTTCAGCGGGTCGGTCACGATCGCCTTGGGGGCGAACCCGAACGGCGGGACGCTCTCCGGCACGAGGACCGCGAGCGCGGTGAACGGCGTCGCCACGTTCTCGAACCTGAGCATCGACAAGCCGGGAAGCGGGTACACGCTGCAAGCGACGGCCTCGGGCCTGACCGGTGCCACGAGCGCGACGTTCACCATCACGCCACCCGGCATTACGCTGGACCAAGTGAACGGCACGCTCAACGAGAGCGGGACTGCCACCCTCATCAAGGGGTTCAACCCCACCAACCCGCACAACGGCGACGCTATTGTCGCGACGTTCTTCTGGTCCGGTTCGACCAGCATCACCCGGGTTTGGGATCACCTCACCGACGTCAATAAGACGCCGGTCGGGAACACGTACAATCTCGTCGAGTCTGTCACGTCGGGCGGGATCACGATGGCGACCTACGTCGCCACGAACGCCCAGAACTTCCCCGACGCCAGTACCAACACCGGACAGATCCTCGCTGTGGAAGCGGACCTCTCCTCACCGGTGACGGACGGCGGCCTCGTGATCACCGCCTGGACTGGAGTAGCCGGGGTGGGAGCGCCGCATCAATCGACCTCGGGCTCCGGCTCGGCCCCCGTGACCGCCGATCCCGGCGCGATCACGCTCGGCGCGGGCGCGGTCGCCTATGCCGTGACGATGGCCAATCAGGTAGTGCCCCTCGGCAAGCCGGCGGCGCCCTTTACCGACATCGGTGTCGGGTCGGACGCGTTTCTCGAGAACGACACCGAGTACGCGTTGTCGGCGAGTGGCGGGTCGGTCGATCCGCAGTGGACCTGGTACTTTGACACTGCACACCCCGGCACGTGGCTCGCGAGCGTGCTGGCCCTCAACCCCGGGAGTACGGGACCGAACACTGGTAACCTGACGGCGACGACGAGTACCTCGGGCTCGATCCCAACCGGCAACTACACCGTCACCGTGGACGGGAATGCGGCGACGAGCCAGTCGATCGCGCCTAACGGCAGTGTCACCTTCACCAGCCTCACGGCGACGAGCCAC
>DATLKW010000227.1:0-1617 GCA_035538175.1 Gemmatimonadales bacterium
GGATCGCGGCTAAGCTGCGTGCGGCGGGCGTAGCGGCGCAAGGCGACGGACAGCACTGCAGCTCGCGCTGCTGACGTCGGGCGCTCGATTCCGCAGGGCGCTCAAGACCAACAAGCCGTATCGCCGCGCGGGCGCGTTTGCGGTAAGATGCCTCCGGCTCGTCCCATTGGGCTAACCCCTTATCGCCGGAGAGGATGACACGCGCGCCATGAAGAAAGCCATCGGCGACAACATGATCCCGAAGGAGTGGGGATTGGAACGCGGGTTGGAACTCGTCAAGAAGGCTGGGTTCGACGGCATCGAACTCTGGCTCGGCGAGGTCCCGTGGTTTCAGATGGGCACCACGGATGGCGCGGTGCGGGAGCTCCGGCAGAAAGTTGAAAACGCCGGCCTCGTGGTGTCCAACGTGTCGACCGGCTTGCACTGGGCCTCGCCCCTGTCGTCACGCGACCCCAAGGTCCGGGCCCTGGCCGCGCGCATCGTCGAACGGGAAATCGAGACCGCGGTGCTCTTGGGCGCCGACGCGATCCTCGTGGTCGCGGGCCTCGTGACCGAGGAAGTCCCCTACAACGAGGTGTACCAGCGCTCGGTCGAAGCCCTTCGACCGCTCGGGGAGAAAGCGGCGCGCGCTGGCGTCCGCATCGGGTGCGAGAACTGCAACGCCGAGCACCGGTTTCTGATGAGCCCGCGGGAATTCTGGCAATTCTTGAACGACGTCAACAGCGCCGCCGTGGGCATTCACCTCGACGTCGGCAACATCCACGACACGGGGTTTGCCGAGCAGTGGATCGAGATCCACGGGCCCAGAATTACTCGCATTCACGTGAAAGACGTCATGAAGAAGCGCGGACGCTGTGGCGACCAGAGCGTGTACACGAATCTGTTTCTTGGGGACAATAACTGGCCTGCCGTCCGCGCGGCGCTGACCAAAGTGGGGTACGACGGCTGGCTCGTGGCGGAAATGGAGGCGCGCTACCGGTATGCGCTCGATCAGCAGTTTTACGACACCGCCCACGCGATGGACCGCTTGATTGCTGGAACGTTCTGAGATGGGAGGAAGCCTTACCCGCAGGCAGTTCCTCGGCCGCGCCGCCGGCACGGTGACCGTTGCGCTGCCACGCGGCGCGTGGCAGCCCGCCCCGGCGCTCGCGACCGTCGTCCTGGACTTGAAGGAGCACTGCTCGCTCGGCGAGTCGCTCACCGGATACGAGTCGGCGCTCGCGAGCTCGGGGACCCGTTGCCTACGTGATGACGGGCGGGGGGTGCCCCGCTGTGCGGCGTTGATCGTCCCGGCGGCCGTGAGAATCGCCGCGCCGGCGCTCCGGGCGATGGTGACTGCTCTCGAGGCGGGAGCGACGGTCATCCTCGAGTCCGGCGCGGCCTTTGCCGCCGAGCCCGATTTTAGCTTCCATCGCGATGTGCTGCGTGATTTCCTAGCGGTCCGCATCGAGCCGCCGGTACGGCTCTGGCCTCGTCCCGCGCATGCGCGCCCAGGGGGCATGCCCTACGTCGACTACACCTGGCCCCACCCCGCGAAACTCAGGGATTTCAGCCGCGTGGTGCCTCTCGGGTGCGATCACGGCGAGGAGGCAGAGTTCATCGGGTGGGTTGATGGCC
>DATLKW010000228.1:0-5791 GCA_035538175.1 Gemmatimonadales bacterium
CCGGAAGAAGACCAAGCCCGAGGCACTGGTCGCGGCCCTCGCCGAGCACGGCGCCGCCGCCGAGTTCCAGGCCCTGCCGGCCTAACCCCCGGAGATTCCGTGAACGTTTTCCCGATTGCCCCGGCCGCGAGTCGCTACCTCTGGCTCCTGATTCCCGTGGCGGCCCTCGTCCTCGGAGCGCTCCTGCTGCTCGTAACATCGGTACGGGGAGCGCGTGGGTCGCGCTTTGAAATCACTGCCGACGGCTTGCAGCTGGCGGGCGATTGGTACGGACGGCTCGTTCCCAAGACGCAGCTGCGTGTCGAGCTAGCCCGACGCGTCGATTTCACGCGCGAGGGGGCGCTGCGGCCGCGGCGACGCCGGGTGGGAACCGCCCTGCCCGGTTATCAGGCGGGGTGGTTCCAGCTCGAGAGCGGGGAGAAGGCGTTGCTGTATCTGACCGACCGGACGCGGGCGGTCTATGTCCCAACGACGGCCGGATACAGTCTCCTGCTCAGCCCGGCCGATCCGGACGCCTTTCTCGCCCGGTTGCGAAGCGCCTTCGGCTCCTGACGGAGCGACAGCGCCGTCCCTCCTGCGTCAGCTCCTGATGGTCTTCGACGCGTCGTCCCACGAGACGGCGCTCCTGCGAAAATAGGATTCGTTCGCCATATGGCACGCGAGGGCCGCGTGGTGGCCGAAGACCACGTCCTCGACTACGGGTTTGCGGGAGCGCACGGCCTCGAAGAAGGTCCACAGGTGCGGTCTGACGTCGTCGAAGCCGGGTCCCGTGAACGAGATCGCCTCCGCCATGGGGGACGTCTGTCCCACTGCCGGATCGTTGTCTCGGTGCCACTGCGCGTAATACGCCTCCCGCAACGCGCGGGGGAAGCTGTTGGCGTAATAGCTGGGGAACGAGTCCTTGCCGCTCTGCGGCGTGTAGCTCATGCCCGATTCACTGACTTCGAGAATCCCCTTCGAGCCCTGGAAGCGGTAGGCCTCGGGCATCTCGGTCCCCAGGTTCAGCCGCATGTAGACCGGAAGCTCGCCATAGGTGAAGAGGACGGCGTGCACGTCGGGCATGTTCCGGCCGTCCTTCCAGCGCCGGATGCCGCCGATCGCCGATGCCTGTCGCGGTGGCTCGTTGAGCCCGAGGATGAACATCAAGCCGCTGACCAAGTGCACTAACAGGTCACCGGCGACGCCCGTCCCGTACTCCTTCCAACAGCGCCAGCGCGCGAAGATGTGGGGATCGAAGGCGCGTTTGGGGACGGTGCCCTGCCATGTATCCCAGTCGAGATTCTGCGGCGAGAGGTCCGGCGGAGGCGGATACTCCCAGGCGCCGGTAGGATCGTTGCGACCGAGCCATCCTTCCACGATCATCAGGTCGCCGAGCATCCCTCCCGCAACGAGCTCGCGCGCTTTGGCGCAAAGCTGTGAGCTGACGCGCTGCGAGCCGATCTGCACGATGCGTCCGCTCCGCTTCGCGGCCTCGACCATGGCCACGCCGTCGGCCGGGCTGTGAGACATCGGTTTCTCGCAATAGATGTCTTTCCCCGCGCTCACCGCATCCACGACCACCTGTTTGTGCCAGTGGTCTGGGACCGCCGCGACGATGCAGTCGATGGTCTTGTCGTCGAGGAGGGTTTGGTAGCGCCGCGTGACGGGCAGGTCGGGCCGCACGATCTCGCGCGCCAGGGTGTGGCGACCGTCGTAGAGGTCGCAGGCGGCCGCGCATTCGACGCCGGGCAGTCTGATCGAATTGGCCAAGAGACCGGATCCCTGCATGCCGATCCCGACCATGCCGAACCGTACGCGGTCGCTGGCGGCCACGAGTTGCCCGGCCGGCGTGGGGTCCTCCGCAAGCGGGATGATCGACCTCGTGGCGAGCGACGCCCCCGCGGCGGCGCTCAACCCCAGGAACTCGCGGCGCGAATAGCCGTTCTTCTCCATTGGTAGGTCCTCCTTCGGGGTGAGACGAATTCGCAGAGCCGGTGTTCCGCCCCAGCTCCCTACTAGTATGCGGCGCGAATCGACGGGCCGGCCAGGGTGGTGGTGCCGCGACACGGCGCACCGACCGGGAGGGCGTGCGCGGGCCGGTGAGCCCCGCGTGGCGGTTCGACGACATCGCCACTCGCGTGACGCGGGCCCGAGGAGGACTTCGCTAGCGGGTAAAAGCCAGAGCGGCCAGCGTTGGTCGCTGGCCGCTCACCTGGCGCGTCGTGGCGCTTGACCGCGTTGCCGTGGGGATGCCCTGGCCCGGACTCGAACCGGGACGCCTTACGGCACCACCCCCTCAAGATGGCGTGTCTACCAATTCCACCACCAGGGCCTGCACGATCGGACGCGTCGAGCCTTGATCCAGACACCGCTCTTTGGCACGACGCCGACTTCCATTCGCGGACGAACGCGGACGAAGAACAAGCTAGATTCGCCGCCCGGACGGGTCAACCGCGCCGCCGCTAGTGAGCGGGATCACGCATGGCTGCGGGGCGCGAGGGCGCGCCATGCCGGGGCGCGCTAGATTGGTGCGCCATGGGACTCTGGGTGGCGTTCGCATTCGGCGGGTTGGTGGGCGGCTTCATCGGCGCGCTCATCGGGCGGCATCGCGCGGTACGCGCGGCGGCGGGCTCGCCCGCCGCGGGCGTCGCGCCGCCGTTCCCGGTGTCGACCCTGTCTCCGCCTGAGGTGCAGCACGTCGTGTTGGACGAAGGGTCGGCGAACGTGTTGAATGCGCTCAACAACCGACTCGCCGCGATCGGCGCGCTCGCGGACCTGTTGCACGGCAGCCCGCTCGACCCCGAGCGCGCCCGGGCTCTCATGATGCTACACGGCGAGGTGCGTCGGGCGGCCGAGATCACGCAGCACTTTCTCGAATTGGCGCAGCACCCCATCGGGGCGGCGGAGCCGTCCGACTGCTCGATCGTGCTGAATGGCGTGCTGGCCGATCGCGAGGGCACGCTGAAGGAGTTGGGCGTCAAGCTCGTCCGCGGCATCCCCTCCGACCTGCCCATGGTCGCCTGCCCGATGGCGCAGCTCACCGAGATGCTGATGAAGCTGCTCGATTTCGCCCTGCGGCGCCTGCGTGACAGCCAGCCGCCTCGCGAGCTCCGGATCGCGGTGAGCGAGACCGGGCCGTCGCTCGCGATTTCGCTGTGGGACTCTGGCGCCCCGCTCTCGGTCGAGGCGGAGCAGCGTCTCGTCACACCGTTTCGCTTCACGCAGACCGCGGGCGGGGGGGAGATCGAGTTCGCCCTCGCGCGCGCGCTCGCCCAGTCGTCGGGCGGCAATCTTCGGCTGCGCCCGCGCACGGGAGGCGGCGCCGAGGTGGTCGTCACGCTCCCGAAGAGCGTTTTGGCGCCGCTCGCGCGCGCGACGGCCGCCACGCCGTCACTCCCGAAGCTCCGGATCCTCGTCGTGGACGACGACGCCGTGAACCGACAGGCGATGCGTCTGTTGCTCGAGCGGGAGGGCCACGAGGTCGTGGCCGTGGAGAACGGGCTCGAGGCCATCGAGCGGCTCGGACCTGCGAGCGACCGTTTCGACGCCGTCGTCACCGATCTCCAGATGCCCCGGCTGGGTGGGCGGGCGCTGTATGAGCAGCTGCGCGAGCAGCGTCCGCAGCTCGCCGAGCGCTTCGTGTTCGTCACGGGCGACCGCGCGCGGGATGAGACGCGGCGCTTCCTCGACGAGTGCGGCCAACCATCGGTGTCGAAGCCCTACGATTTCACCGATCTGATCGGCGCGCTCGGAAAAGTCGCGGGCAAGGAGTAACGCAGGTCCTCATCGCACCACTTCGGGCTCATAAGCGAGCGTAATCCCGAACCGCGCGCGGACGCCCGAGCGAATCGTCTCCGCCAGGGTTAAGAGCTCCGTGCTCGTGCCCCCGAGGTTCACGAGGGCGAGCGCGTGGCGGCTCGACACCCCGACCGGCCCGTGGCGGTAGCCCTTCGGAAACCCCGCGTGCTCAACGAGCCAGGCGGCGGGGACCTTG
Organism: Gemmatimonadales bacterium; assembly: GCA_035538175.1. GTDB lineage: Bacteria > Gemmatimonadota > Gemmatimonadetes > Gemmatimonadales > GWC2-71-9 > AG41. Next base: position 3,974 of record DATLKW010000228.1, read on the forward strand.
AGATCGCTGCCGGCGGCGAACGTCGGGATCCTCCCCGTGCCGCCGTCGTCCCGCCACCGCCGCTCGAGCTCCGCGAAGGCGTTCCGGCTCAGGACGGGGTTGGTGAAGAACGAGCCTACGGAGCGCGTGTTGGGATCCGCCGGGTCGAGCACCATGGACTTCGCGCGTCGGAGACCGAGCACTGTATCTCGCACGAGGCGCGCGGCATCGGCTGGGGCAAGGCTGTCGAGCTGGGCTACGCGGGCCACGGCGTCGCGGAGCTCCTGGTAGCGGAGGACCGGCGGCGTGTCGCGACGCAGTCGCAGGGTGACGTGGAGCACGACGAAGCGATCCCGATCTTCTCCTTTGAAGCGGCTGTCGCGATAGCCGAAGCCGCATTCCTCTGCGGTGAAAGAACGTGGCTCGAGTGTGGCGCGATCGAGACAGTTGACCCGCACCAGGGTATCGGCGATCTCCTGTCCGTAGGCCCCGACATTCTGGATCGGTGTGCCGCCCACCGTACCCGGGATGCCAGCGAGGCACTCCACGCCCGTCCAGCCGCGCGCCACGGCGCCCGCCACGAGGGCGTCCCAGTCGGTGCCCGCCCCGGCGCTCACTTCCGGGGTAGCGTCGTCCGTAAAGGTCAGGCCGCTGACGGCGATGCGCACCACGAGGCCGGGGAAGCCCGCGTCCGGAAAAACCACATTGGAGCCGCCGCCGAGGACGAACACGACGAGGCGCCGGTCGGCGGCGAGCGTCAAGGCCGCTCGGATGTCCGCTTCACTCCGGCACTCGACGAAATAGCGCGCCGGCCCTCCGAGGCCCAGCGTCGTATAGGGAGCGAGCGGTTCGTTCTCCTTCAGGTCCACGGCGGGGCTCTCCAAGGCAGGTGAGACTGATCAGGGGTCTTGGAGCGAGGCGGCGGGCCCACCACTCGAATCGGGCAGCCGTCGCCTCGCGGTCGAGCAAAGTAGGGTGATACCGCGCCGCCGCCGCGAGACCGGCGCCCCCTCAATGCCCGCTGCCTGGCATTCCCTGGTGCCCGGGTGCGTGATGCGCCTCCCGTTGAAACGCCAAGAACGCGTGGATGGCGGCCACGGCCGTCGAGTCGGCACTTTGGAGCCGCACCTCGGCCCCGCGCGGACGGTCGATGGCGGTGTAGGAGATCGCGCCGCGGCGCGCCGTCATCACTGCCGTTCCGGGAACGACTTGCGCGTGGACCCCGAAGGGCTGGGAAAAATCGCCCGCCCGAAATGCAGCCTCGATAGTCCGCATGTGAGCGCGGATCGTATTGATGGCGACGCTGTCTCGTGGGTCGTCGCGATCAAGCACGATGCGCCCGCCATCCGGCAGGTCCTCAAAGGCGTGGGCGGAGGTGTATTGGTTGACGCCCATCACCGTCTGTCCACGCGCCTGAGTGGCGGCAAATGCGGTGTCCGGAGCAGTTTCGGCCCGTTGGCGGCCCACCTTGCACGCCACGGCGCCGAACGCCGCCGCAAGCAGTGCGAGGGTGACGACTGGCTGCGGGTAGTGTGTCATGGACGATCCGGTCGACGCTGGTGCCTCGCGAGCACCATACAGTAGAAACCACCTTCGTGTCAGCGGTGCGTTGTACACCGCTAATGAAGATCGTGTCCCGCAGAGGACAGTGGGAGGCTCCCATCGTGGCCGGCAAGCGATGCTCGAACTGAGCCGCCGCTTCGGTCTAATGCGGCTGCATCCACTATGAAGAACGGTTCAACGGGCGCACTCCGCTGGAGCGCAACGCGCTGACCACACGCGGAGGTAACGTGAATCGGGGATTGAAGCCTGCCCCTCGTCGCTCGAGTTACTCAAGCC
>DATLKW010000229.1:0-4809 GCA_035538175.1 Gemmatimonadales bacterium
TGGTGTGTACGTTTTGAGGTCCCGTCAGGCCGGAACCCGAACCATGATCGTCGCTGCACACTCCGTGACCGCCCGAACGGTCACGCCAGGAGCCCGCCCGACCCGCGGGTGTGCGGGACGTCACACGTGACCGGTGACGCCCTGGCGGAGTGTGTATGCCAGAGATAGGTCAGGCCCCGAGCGACGCGGAGGTCATTGGGCGCGTACTCGGCGGGGACACGGAAGCCTTCGCGATCCTCGTCGACCGCTATCAGAACACGTTCGCCGCCTACGCCAAGTACATGACGGGGAGTCTCGATGAGGCGGCGGACATCGTGCAGGACAGCTTGGTGCGCGCGTACAAGGCGCTGGGGCGTTGCAAAGACCGTGCGAACTTTAAAGGCTGGCTCTTCCGCATCGTCACGAACCAGTGCAAGACCTACTTGGCGCGGCGGAAGCGCCGCCCCACGGAATCGCTCGACGCGCGCGACGACCTCAGGGCGGAAGAGGACCCGAGTGGCGACGCCGAAGCTGCCGAGGCGCGCCGCCGCGTGCACGCAGCGCTCCAGGAGTTGCCCGTTGATCAGCGGGAGGCGCTCGTCCTGAAATACGTCCAGGGGCTGAGCATCCCGGAAATGGCTGAGATGCTCAAGACGTCCGTTGCGGCGCTCAAGATGCGGCTCTTGCGCGGGCGGGGCGCGCTGCGGGAGCGACTGGGAGACTTGATCTCATGAACCAGGAACACGAAGACCTGACCCGGTATCTCGACGGGGAGCTCAAGCGCGAGGCTCTGCCTGAGGCGCTGCGGCAGGAGGCCGCCCGGTTCGAGCGGATCATCGCGCCACTCGGACGCGAACGCGTCACCCTCCCCCCAGGGGTGCGGACGGCCGTCATGGCGCGCGTGCGGGCGGCCGCCGAGTCGCCCTGGCGGCAGACCTGGAGTTGGGCCACCGCCCCGCGGTTGAGCCCGCTCGCGGGGGCGCTCGCGTTGGCCGCCGCGGTCGCCGTCCTGTGGCTCTGGCCGGGGACGCGCGCGACCGCCCCGCAGGCGCCGGCAGGTGCCAGCACCTCGGCCGTCGCATCCACCCGGTTCGTCTTCCTGGCCCCTGGAGCGGCGCGGGTGGCGATCACCGGCGACTGGGTGCACTGGGATCCGGCGGGAGTGCCACTCCGCAGCCCGCGCGGCGACGGGGTCTGGGTCGGCGAGATCACGGTCCCGCCCGGACTGCACCACTACGTGTTCATCGTGAACGGGACGGAATGGCGGCCAGATCCGAATGCGGCATCCCAGGTGGACGACGGGTTCGGGCAGCGCAACAGCGTGCTCCTCGTGCCGGCGGGAAAGGCGAGCTGACAGTGCGTCTGTCGGTCTTCGCGGCCCTGCTCGGCCCGCTCGCGACGCCCCTCGCCCTACCGGCGGCGCAGGGTCCGCCGCCCCGCCTGGAGCAGCGGCTCGACGCCCAAACGATTGCGACGCTCCGGCCGATCCTCGACTCGGCGACGAAGGACTCGCTCCCGCGCCAGGCGCTCACCGACAAGGTCCTTGAGGGGGCGGCCAAGCACGTTCCCGCGCCACGGATCGTGGCTGCCGTCCGCGCCCTCGCGCAGGAACTTCGCGAGACACGCCAGGTCCTGCGCGCGGCTGCGCCCAAGGCGCCCTTGAGCGACGACGAAATCGTCGCCGCCGCAGACGCCCGCGATCGCGGCGTACCGACCACGGAGCTCGCCCTGTTGCGCAGCCACGTCGAGCCCGCAGGCGGGCTCGTCGTCGCCTTCACGGTGCTCGGGGACCTGGTACAGCGGGGCGTTCGCGCCGATCAAGCCCGAACGGTGATCGAGCAGCTCCTCGCGGCTGGGGTGCCCGGGTCACAGCTCGGGGAAATTCCATCGCGGATGGACGTGGGGTTGCGCCTCGGTGCACCACCCACCGACGCCCTGCGTAACGCGCTGCCGGAGCCGCTCCGTCCGGTGAAGCCCGCACCGCCCGGCCGCCCGTAGGCAGTGGCGACCTTCGTCGACCGGCGGAGCGCGGCACTCGTGCTCGTCGCGTGCATGGTTGCCCTCCACCCGCCCGCCTCCGCGCAGCGCTGGCAGGTGGACCTGGGTGGCAGCTCCGTCGGCTATGACACGCTCGCGCGCGCGAGCTCCGCTTCCGTCTCACCGCTCATCGCCTGGGAAGGACCTGCCGCCTACGCCACGCTGAGCGGCGCCCTCGCCGCATTTGCCGCCGGTCAGTCAACCGCGCAAGGGCGCGGCGACCTCTCGCTCCTGTTTGCACCCGCCGGAGAGGCCAGCCGGATTCGGATGGAGCTCGTAGGGTCGGCGGACGGGAGCTACCACTCGAGCGGCTATCGAACCGTGGCTACCCGCAGCGAGCTCCGCTTCCACACGGCCGGTCGTTCGGCCGGGGTCTGGCTGGGTGGCTCGGCCGCCACGGCCTGGGCGTTGAATAGTGCCGGGATTACCTGGGCCCTGGGACCGACCGTAGGTGCGTGGGGACGCATCCAAACCTGGAACTTCACGACGATATGGAGTCCGTATCGCCTCGCCGGCTATTGGTTCAGCGAGGCGCAGGGGCGCGTGGCGGCCGCACTCGGGTCCGTTGACCTCGCGGGATATCTCGGGTGGAGGATCGCTCCGAGTGCCTCCGGGATTCCGAACAGCGCGTGGGGAGGAGGCACCTGCGCGGTGTGGTTCGCGCCGCGCGCGGCGCTCGTGCTCGGCGCCGGGACCTACCCGTCCGACCTGCTCGAAGCGCTGCCGAAAGGGAGTTACCTATCGCTCGCGATCAGGCTGTCCAAATCCCGTCCCACGACCGCGGTGCTGGCGTCGCGCAGTCCCGCACTCTACGCCAAGACTCGCGGCCCGAGCGAGTTTCGCTTCGCTGTGCCGGGCGCGGCGCGCGTCGACTTGGTGGGCGACTGGACCGGCTGGCAGCCGGTGCCGCTCGAGCGCGCATCCAACGGTCAGTGGGTCATTCGGACGAGGGTCGGCCCGGGCGTGCACCGCTTCAACCTCGTGGTGGATGGGGAACGATGGATCGTTCCCGAGGGCAGCGCCGCCGTCGACGACGGCTTTGGCGGGAAAACAGCCCTGCTCGTAGTGCCGTGAGTGACCAAACGTGGTCTCGGGACGTGTTTATCCAGCGGGGTCCAGTTCGTGGCCCAAGCGAGGGGACGTCCATCATGCGGACATCTAGGTTGCTCGCGATGCTCGCGATCGCGCCACGGCTGCTCCTTGCCCAAGAGCGGTCTCCGATCGACCGGCTCCGTGCGGTCCTGCCCGCCGACGTGGCCGACCGGATCATCGCGCTTGCGACCGACGCCACGCGCCGCGGCCTCCCCGGTCAGGCGATCGCCGAGCGGGCACTCGAGGCGAGCGCTCGCGGTCGGAACGCCAGCGTAGCCTCCTCCGCTGCCGAGGCCTTCGCCCGGGACCTCGCCGAGACGCGCGATGCCATGCGGCGCGCCGGACGCACGCCCGATGTCAGCGAGGTCGAAGCGGCGGCGACCGCCAAAGAGCTCGGGGTCGACGGGGCGACGATCAGCGCGCTCGCCTCCCAAGCCCCTTCCGGACGCTCGCTCGCGGTCCCGCTCGCGGTCATCGGGACTCTGGTGAACCGTGGGCTCCCCTCGGCCGACGCGCTGAAGGCCGTGCTCGCCCGTCTCCAGGCAGACGCGAGCGATGCGAACCTCCTCGCCATGCCCGGGGAGGAGGGCCGTGGACTCGGCGAGGGAGACAAATCCGGCGACGTCGGGCGCGCACTCAGCGCCGCCGGTCGACCGCTCGGCGTGCCCGTAAACGGGGGCCACGCCGGCGCCCGGCCGCACACCACACACCCCTAACGGCATCGGAGCGGGCGAGTGCGGCACGCGCCGCCGCCCAACGGAGCCGTCCGAGGCTACGCGGCCGCCACCGCCCGGGCCGCCGATCGCTGCCGGGCGAGCAGCACCGAGTCGCCGAACTCGTGCGACCGGTAGCCATGCTCCTCCAGTGCCGCGCTCAACCGCTCGAGCACGGCATGGTCGGCGAACGCCCGCAGCAGCTCGTAGTGGCTGCCTCCCGCCTCGTGCGCTCCAGTGCCGATCGCGTCAACGATTCGGAGCTCAGTGTGGGCACCGATGCGCTGCGTCGCGAGGCCGGTGCCCGGCCGCAGTCCGCCCCGCAAGGAAGCCGAGTGTTCCAGCGCGCGGGTGACGGTCGTGCCCAACGCGATGACACTCCCGCCTCGCGCTTGAGTCCGCTCGATCGCCCGCACCGTCTCCTCGGGTAGCCGATAGGGCTCGTCGAGGGGGAGTCGCGCGTCGAGCGCCGGATCGCCGGTGGAGGAGATCCCGGCCGCGTGGGTCAGGGTCGCGAAGCCGACGCCGCGCGCCCTCAGCGCCCCGAGCAGCTTCCAGTCGAGCACGAAGCCGGCGGATGGCGGCTCGAACGCGACCGGCAGCGCAGCCGCGCTGGTCCACACGTCCCACAGCTCGAGCGGCTGCTCGACGTACGCGTACTGGATCGGCCTGCCGTGTCGGGCGATGCCGTCCCAGATCGCGCTTGGTGTCCCGGCGAACCCGAGCGCGACGAGGCGCGGATGTCCGAGCACGCGCCGCACCGTCGCGCGGAGCGGGCCTAGCGCCAGGGTATCGCCCGGCCACAGCTCGGGCGGGGGGAGGCGGTCCTCGGTGCGCGTGCGATGATCCCCCGCGCCGAAGACGACGGCGGTGAACTGCACATCGTCCACCGCCAGGGAGCGCCGTCCCGCCAGTCGGACCTCGACGGCTGCTCCGCTTCGCTCGTGTAGACCCATCAGGCTGGCCGGTATCGTGGCCGCGTCGTTCG
>DATLKW010000230.1:0-6374 GCA_035538175.1 Gemmatimonadales bacterium
GCGTCCGGCCACTGCGCTCCAGCTCGCGCGGCTCCGCGTCCCCGCCGTCGAGCAGGGCCTGCACCAGGTCACGAGCCGCCTTGTCGTGGAACAGTCCGTCGAGCTCGGGCAGGGGATCCTCCGCCCCGTAGCCCAAGAGGCGCCGCGCCGCCCGGTTGAGCGTGACGATCGCGCCGCGCGCGTCTGCGGCGAGCACCCCGTCGGTCATGGTCTCGATCAGCGTCGCCGTCTCCTCGCGCTCGCGCACGAGCTCGGCGAACCGTCCGTCGAGCTGCTCGTGCATCGCCCGGAGCGCGGTGACGTGCTGCGCGACCTCCGGCACGCGGGCGTCCGGGAAGCGGGGCGGCCGCGCGTCGGCGATCGCCCGCGCCGCGGCGGTGAGCTCCACGAGCGGGCGCGCCACGCCGCGCGACAAGAGCCACGCGAAGCCCCCGGCGACGAACACGATGGCGAGCCCCGCGAGGGCCACGGCGCGCTGCACGGTGCCGACCTGGGCGTCGACCGCCGCGAGCGGCGTCGACACCCGAACGACCGCGACCCCCGGCGGCCCGCCCCGGACCGCGACGAAGAGCTGCCGATCGTTGCCGGACGCGCTGACCAGGGTCGAACGCCCCGCGCCGCCGGCGAGCGCTTGCTGCACCTCGGGACGCGACAGCTGACTCTCCAGGCTCGCGAGCGCCGCGCGATCGAACTCCGTGTCCCCGCGCACGGCGCCCCGCGCGTCGATGATGGTCACGCGGTGGCCGGTGCGCGCGCCGAGCGCGCGCGCGAGCTCCGGCCAGCGGAGCGAGTCGGCGGGCAAGAGCGTCGCGGCTGAGGCCGCTTCGCGCTCGAGCGCGCGGGCCATTTCATCCTCCAGGTCGCGCCGCAAGAGCCGGTCGGCCGCGAGTATGAGCCCCGCGACCGCGACGGTGGTGAGGAGACTGGTGGTTGTAAAGAGGCGGGTGGCGAGCTTCACGACCGCTTGCGGGTGCCTCCTTCGGGACGGCGGAAACGATAGCCCGCGCCTCGGACGGTTTCGATGGCATCCCCGGCTTTCCCGAGCTTCTGCCGCAGCCGCTGCACGTGCATGTCCACAGTGCGCGTCTGGATGTCGGGCTGGGCTTGCCAGACCGTCTCGAGCAGCTGCGCGCGGCTCTGCACGCGCCCCTCCCGCTGAATCAACGTCGCCAGCAGCTTGAACTCCGTCGCGGTCAGCTCGACCTCCGCCCCGTTCACCGTCACGCGGTGGGCGTTGCGATCAAGGGCGATCGGGCCGGCGGTGACGAGTCCGCCCGGCGCGACTGCGGGGGCCGCGAGGCGGCGCAGCACCGCCCCGACCCGTAGCACGAGCTCCTGGGGGGAAAACGGCTTCGGGAGATAGTCGTCCGCCCCGAGCGACAACCCTTTGATGCGGTCGGGCTCCTCCTTGCGGGCGGTGAGGACGATGACGCCGATCTCCCGAGTCTCATCGCGCCGCCGTAACTCGGCGAGCACGTCGTAGCCGGTCACGCCGGGCAGCATGAGGTCCAACACGACGAGGTCGGGGCGCTCCTCCCGCGCCGCCCGCAACGCATCGCGCCCGTTCGCCGCCGTGGTGACGCGATACCCTTCCTTGGCGAGATGATAAGCGACGAGCGCCGTGATATCCGCCTCGTCGTCGACGACGAGGATTCGATGGTTCGCGGATTCGGTGATAGTCATACGTCGACGCACGCGCCCCCGGCGACGTGCCCGCCGGGGACGTCCGGGGCCATAGATGGCCCCGCGCGCGCGGCACCAACGAAGGTCACGAACATGCGCGCTCAAGGTAGCGCAACGGACTCGGGCTTGGCAATTTTCTGCGCTATGCATCCGCCCGCGCGCGGCGCGACCACCTGTCACCTCGGTCCGCGCCCCTCATCGGCCTCACCCGCGTCGGCGATCCCACGCCCACGGCATCGCCACGTCGCCCGGGCGGCGACCGCCGCCGGCGGGGTGGCCGCCCCGTGATCCGCGTGTTCGTCAACGAGCGGCCCGTGAGCGTGGCACCCGGTGCGCGCGTACGCGACGCCGTCGAGCTCCTCGACCGCGAACTCGCGGAGTTGCTCGGCCGGGGGGCGGCATACGTGACCGACGGCGTCGGTCGACCGGTCGATGCGGGGGAGCGGGTGGGTGAGGGGGGCGCGATCTTTCGCGTCGTCGTGAGCGCCCGCCGCGGCCCCCCACGCCTCTCGAAGGACGACCTCCGGCGCTGGCCCAAGGCCGAACTCCACGTGCACCTGGACGGCTGCCTCCGTCCCGAAACGATGCTCGAGCTCGCCCGCGACCAGGGGGTGCGACTCCCCGCCGATAGCCCCGCGGGCCTCGCCCAAGCCCTCTCCGTGAAACACGCCAAAAGCCTCGAGGAGTATCTCACCAAGTACGAGATCACCCTGTCGGTGATGCAGACCGCGGCCGCCTTGGAGCGCGTCGCGTACGAGTTCGTGCTCGACGTGGCCGCGGACGGGGTGCGTTACGTCGAGGTACGGTACTCCCCACTCCTGCATCGGCCGGCCCTGTCGCTGGCCCAGGCGATCGAGGCCCCCCTCGCAGGCTTGAAACGCGGCGCAGCGGAAACGGGCACCAAGGTCGGGTTGATCGTCTGCGGCATTCGCACCCGGGCCGCAGCCGAGTCGCTCGAGCTCGCACGAGCGGCCGTTGACTACCGCGCGGCCGGCGTCGTGGCGTTCGACTTGGCGGGTGCCGAGCGGGGGTTCCCGGCGCGCGACCACGCCGCCGCGTTCGCCCATGCCGCGCGCCACGGCCTCGCCTGCACCTGCCACGCCGGCGAAGGCGACGGCCCCGACTCGATCCGGCAGGCCCTCCAGGAGTGTGGCGCCCAGCGGATCGGGCACGGGACGCGCCTCGGTGAGGACGCTGCCCTGCTTCAAGACGTCGTCGAGCGCAAGATCCCGCTCGAGATGTGCCTCACTTCCAACCTCCACACGCGGACCGTGCCGTCCCTGGGGGCGCACCCGTGCAAGGGATACGCGGAGGGCGGTGTCACGGTGACGCTAAACACCGACGGTCGACTCGTCGACGGCGTCTCGCTCACCGATGAGTACTTTGTCGCCCACACCGCCTGCGGCTTCACCGAGGCGGACCTGTCCCGGTTGGTGCTGAACGCGTGCGAGAGCGCCTTTCTGCCCGAGTTCGAAAAGGTGGCGCTGGTGTCCCGCGTGCAGAGCGAGTTGGACGCCCTCTAGTGCCGCGCGGCCGCACGGTCCTCGCGTTCCTCGTCGTGCTCGCGAGCGCGCTCGCGGTGTTTTCCTTGCCGCGCCTGGCCTGGAACAGCCTGCAGGCGGCGGTCGGCCATGAAGCCCCGCCTCGTCTCGCGGGCGGGACGATCACGGCGCCGCAAACCCCCGCAGTCACGACACCCTCCGTGCCGCCACGCGCGCCGCCGCTCGCTCCCGCGCGCTCGCTCCCCGAACGGCTCACCGGGCTCCTCGGGATCGCCCTTCTCCTGGCCATCGGCGTGGCGCTCTCGCACCGGCGCGACGCGATCAACTGGCGGGTGGTGGCGTTGGGGCTCGGGCTCCAGCTCGCCTTCGCGGTGTTCGTCCTCCTGGTCCCGCTCGGCCAGACCCTGTTCCAGTGGTTCGGCGACGCTGTCAAGGCGATCCTGGGCTTCTCCTATAAAGGCTCCGAGTTCGTATTCGGGGAGATCGGCAAACGCGACTCGAGCCTCGGCGTCGTGTTCGCGTTTCAAGTGCTCCCGGCCATTATCTTCGTCTCGGCGCTCTTCGCGATCCTCTATTACCTCGGCGTGATGCAGCTCGTCGTCCGAGCGTTCGCGATCGTGATGACCAAGGCCCTCCAGGCCAGTGGGGCCGAGAGCCTGAACGTGGCCGCCTCGATCTTCATGGGCCAGACCGAAGCCCCCCTCACGATCCGGCCGTTCCTCCCCCGGATGACGCGCTCCGAGCTGATGACCGTCATGACCGCCGGCATGGCGCACGTGTCGGGCTCCATCATGGCCGCCTACATCGCGTTCGGCATCGAGGCGCGACACCTCCTCACGGCCGTGATCATGACCGCGCCCGGCACCATCACGATGGCCAAGATCTTCGAGCCGGAGACGGAGACGCCGGAGACCCGTGGAGGCGTCACGCTCGACATCCCGCGCACCGACGTAAACGTCGTGGACGCCGCCGCTCGCGGAACGAGCGAGGGCCTGTACCTCATGCTGAACGTGATCGCGATGCTGGTCTCCTTCATCGCCATCGTCGCTCTCGTGAACGGCGGCCTCGGCTGGGTCCATGGGTACCTGGCGTGGGTCCCCGCCGATCTGCAAACCGTGCTGGGATGGATCTTCCGCCCGATCGCCTTCGTGATGGGCGTGCCATGGCACGACTCGGGTACCATCGGCAGCCTGCTCGGCGAGCGGATGGTGCTGAACGAGTTCATCGCGTTCAAAGACCTCGCCGCCCTGAAGACGCAGCTTGAACCGCTCTCGTTCACGATCGCCACGTTCGCGCTCTGCGGCTTCGCCAACGTGAGCTCCGTCAGTATCCAGATCGGCGGCATCGGTGCCCTCGTCCCCGAACGGAAGCACGATTTGGCGCGGCTCGGCTTCCGCGCGATGCTCGCCGGTACGCTCGCGAACTTCTTGTCGGCGACGCTCGCGGGCATGCTCTTGTGACCGCGGGCGGCGGGCCCGAGAAGCAGGGCGGGGAGGTTCCGGCGGGCAACGTCGGGGCGGCGACCGAGGCCGTCGCCCGCCGCCTGGGCCCCCGCAAGCCACGCGTCGCGATCGTCCTTGGGTCCGGGCTGGGAGGGGTCGCGGACGCAGTGTGCGACGGCGTGCGCATGCCCTACCGCGATATCCCGGGATTCCCCGAGCCCGCCGCGCCGGGCCACAAGGGGGAGCTGGTGGCCGGCACCATCGAACAGGTGCCGGTGATCGTGCAGAGCGGCCGCTTTCATCTCTACGAGGGCCACGCGCCCTCCCTCGCCGCGCTCCCCGTCCGCGTGTTCGCTCGGCTCGGCGTCCGAACGTTGATCGTCACCAACGCCGCTGGCGGCATCCGGCGCACCTTCCGCCCGCCGACGCTCATGCTCATCGCTGATCACATCAACCTGATGTTCCGCAATCCGCTCGTCGGGCCCGTCGTCGACGGCGAGCAGCGCTTCCCGGACATGAGCGACCCCTACGACCCAGCGCTGCGGAGCCTCGCGCGCGACGTCGCGCGCGCCGCCGGCATTCCGCTGGAGGAGGGGGTGTACGCGGCGCTGCTCGGGCCCTCGTTCGAGACGCCGGCCGAGATCCGCATGCTGGAGCGCCTCGGGGCCGATGCGGTTGGCATGTCGACCGTTCCGGAAGTGATCGCGGCGCGGGCCTCAGGGCTCCGTTGCCTCGGGGTCTCGAGCATCACGAACGTCGCAGCGGGGTTGTCTGCCCAGGCCCTCTCGCACGTCGAGGTCCTCGAGGCGGGCGGGCGGGTCGCGGGCACGCTCGACCGACTCATCCGCGGCGTACTGCCGCGCATCTGACCGCCGCGCCGCTCCGGCGCCCCGCGCGACGGCGAGGCGTGTCCTCCCTCCAGGCGACCCTACGGGTGCGACCCGACGCGCGACGCCTGCCCGGCGGGCTCGGGGCGGTGGACGATCGCCTCTGAGCCCGGGGTGAAGATCGCCGAGACGGGGCGGGCGTCGTTCAAGAACCGCCAGTCCGCCCCGTACAGGAATCCGAAGTCCAGCCGGTAGTCCACGGCGCTCACGGCGCGCACCGCCCAGGGCGGGTGCTCGACCCGAAACACCGCGAGGCCGCCGCCGCGGCCCGCACGGCACGCGAGCACCCGCTCCGTGAAGTAATGCTCCGCGCTGTCGGGCGGCGGCACGTGGGTCGCCCGCGACCCCGTCAGGGTCAAATGCCACCCGAGCTCGGGGTGGCCGAGCTGGTAGGAGGCCCGGACGAGGGCGTCCAGCTCCTCGATCTTCACGCGGATGGGCGCCGTGCCGAACGGCTCGCCGTAGCGCAACCACGCGGCCGCCGCCAGCACCCGGCTCGGGACAAACTCGCGGACGAACCACACCCCGGGCTCGCCGCGATAGCGCACGTACGTCCGAAAGTTCACCTGCAGGTGCGACGTGAAGCCCGGCACCGGCCAGCCGAGCACGCGCACGCGCTGCATCCGCAAAGCCACGAGACTCACGTGCGTCCGACCCTCCCAGCGGTCCGGCTCGACGCCCGGGGGCACGAGGCGTCGGATCAGATCCGGCGGCGCCTCGAAGGTGAGCAGCAGCAGGTCGGTCCATCGGGCGGTGAGAAAGGGGCGCGGCCGGGAATCGAGCACTCAGAGCCCCTCGATGGGCGGTCGCGGGGGGGCGGGGACGAAATGGTTGAGCGGTCCATGCCCCCTCCCGCGCCC
>DATLKW010000231.1:0-1683 GCA_035538175.1 Gemmatimonadales bacterium
AAGCCGGGGCAGCCGCGCGCGAAATGGTCGATATTGAACGCCTCCTTCGCTTCGGACGCTCCGATGCCCCCCACGCTCACCACCGGCAAGATCTGCTCCCTCGAGATTCCCGCCCTCGATATCCAGTGCTCTGCGGCCTTCTACCGGCGCGTGTTCGGCTGGACTATCCGCAAGCGTGGCGATGGCACCGTCCCGGCGACCGTCGATGACGTCGTGCGCCACGCCGGATTCCCGGTACAACCGATCGGCGCCGACGCTCCCGAGGTGACGGCCCGGATCAAGGACGCCGCCGGGAACGTAGTCGGTCTGTACCAATCCGCTCGCTAGCCGCCGCCTCCCGTGATCGTCCATCTCGTCGACGGCACGTACGAGCTGTTCCGCCACTTCTACGGCTTGCGACGCGCCAGCCCGGATCGCGATCCACCGCTCGGTGCTGTCGCTGGAGTCCTCCACACCGTGCTCGAGATGCTGGAAGAGGGCGCGACCCACGTCGGGGTCGCCACCGATCATGTCATCGAGTCGTTCCGCAACGCGCTGTGGAGCGACTACAAGACGGGAGCAGGGATCGAGCGCGCGCTCGCCGCGCAATTTCAGCCCCTCGAGGACGCGCTCGGGGCGATGGGCGTGGTGGTCTGGCCGATGGTCGAGCTCGAGGCGGACGACGCCCTGGCGTCGGCGGCGCATCGGGCCGCGCGAGACGACGCAGTGGAGCGGGTGTGCATCTGGGCCAACGACAAGGACCTCGCGCAGTGCGTGCGGGGGGACCGCGTGGTGCAGGTCGACCGCCGCAGCGGTACGATCCGGACGGCGGTGGGGGTTCGCGAGAAGTTCGGCGTCGAGCCGGGATTGATCCCGGACTATCTCGCCCTGGTGGGTGACGCGCAGGACGGCTACCCCGGCATCGAAGGCATCGGCCGCGTGACGGCCGCCCGGTTGCTCAACCAGTACGGGCCCATCGAGGCCTTCCCGGCGTCCGTGCTCGGTGCCCGCCGGGACGCGGCCCTCCTCTTCAAAACTCTCGCCACCCTCCGCACCGACGCGGTCCTGTTCGGTCGCGTGGAGGAGTTGCGGTGGTCCGGGCCGACCGCAGCGTTTGGCGACTGGACGGCCCGCCTCGGGGCCCCGCGCCTCTTGGAGCGGAGCCGTCGTGTCCCCGTCGCGGATCGGAGTTCCGCCGCTCGTCCCCGCGCCACACGGGCTCGGCGGGGCCGTTTGGGGCCGCACTAGGTTGCGCGCCGCCTCGGCCGCTACATATAGATAGGTATGCGGTTGGGCGAGCCTTTTCTCGTATTCGTCGGTCATGGCGCGTGCCTCTGGCGCGACGTCTCTCCCCTCGCGGCTCCAGTACCTGAGGACCGCTCCGCCCCGGCTCCGATCGGGGCGCGCGCGTGAGGCCGCGCCTGGCAGTGGCGGACGCTCGGATCCCGTGAACATCCTGGTGGCGGAGGACGATCCAGTTGCGCGGCAGGTGCTCGCCGCCGTGCTCACAGCGGCCGGGCACAAGCCGACCGTGGCGGAGAACGGGAGCGACGCCTGGGACGCCTGGCTCCTCGCGCGTTCGCGGGTCGTGATCTCGGACTGGCAGATGCCCGAGCTGGACGGCCTCGAGCTGTGCCGGCGGGTGCGCCAGGAGCGCGCCGATGGGTACACCTACTTCGTCCTCCTCACGGGCCGGACCGGGAA
>DATLKW010000232.1:0-1950 GCA_035538175.1 Gemmatimonadales bacterium
GTGGCCGCGCTCGCGATCTCGTCCTCAGTGAGGCCCTCCACGCTCGCCACCACCTGGTCGAGACTGCGATACGCCTCGCCGTACACGGGGAAGCTCGCCAGGCGATACATCCGCGCACTGGGGCTCTCGAGCGATAGCATCAACTGGCCCTCGGTCTGCTGCTTCGCCTCGGCGAGCGCCGTCCCGGTGAGCCCCTCACGCGCGAGTTTCGCGTACTCCTCGCGGATCGCCGCCTCCGCCTGGGCCGCCGTCTTGGGCTGCGTGCCCACGTACACGCCCGCGACGCCGGTCTCGCGATAAAAGCTCGTGAATGCGTACACCGCATAGGCGAGCCCGAGCTCCTCGCGGATCCGCTGGAACAGCCGGCTCGACATCCCGCCCCCGAAAATGTTGCCAAGCACGAGCAGGGCGTACTTGCGGTGGTCAGCATAGGGGACCGAATCGCTCGCAAAGACGATGTGGGTCTGGGCCGTGTCCTTCGTCTGGCGTCGTACGGTGCCCCGGACGCCGGGCGGCATGGTGGGCGCGGCGGCCTGGGGGGCGACCGGGACTCGTGTGCCAGCCCCGCGCGTGCCCGAGCGGCGGTTGCCAGGGCCGTCGAACCAACCCAGCCCCGCCAACTCGTCGAGCAGGCGGGCGTGCTCGAGATTGCCGGCGGCCGCGATCACGCAGTTCCCGGGGAAGTAGGCGCGGTCGTGCAGCCCCTTCAGGTCGTCCGCGGACAAGGCGCTCACGGTGTCGCGCGTCCCGAGGATCGAATAGCCGTAGGGGTGCTCGGGCCAGAGCGCCTCGTACGCGAGGTCGAAGACCTGATCGTCCGGCGTATCGAGCACGGTGTTGATCTCTTCGAGCACCACGTTGCGCTCGAGCTCGAGATCGCTCGTGCGCAAGACGGGGTGTCGGACCAGATCCGTGAGCACATCGAGCGCCCGGGGAAGATCGGTGTCGAGCACCCGGGCCTGGAACGCGGTGGTATCGCGGGACGTGTAGGCATCGAGCGAGCCGCCACGCGACTCGAGCGCCAGCGCGATTTCCTGCGCGCTGCGCCGCTCGGTGCCCTTAAACACCATGTGCTCAAGCAGGTGGGACACGCCCATCTTGGGGCGGGGCTCGTGCGCGCTCGCGCTTCGCACCCAGATGCCCACCGCCGCCGAGCGCACGCTCGGCACCCGCTCCGAGAGCACGCTCACGCCGGTGGGGGCGGTGGTCTGGAAGATCTCTTTGTCGAGCTGGAGCGTCTCCATCAATGGGAGCGCGCGGGCTCCGGCTTCTCGAGCAGCGCCTTGCGCGACAACCGCATGCGGCCACGCTCGTCCACCTCGAGCAACTTCACGCGAACGTGGTCGCCCTTCTTCACCACGTCCTCTGTCCGCTCGGTCCGCCCATGCTGCAGCTCCGAGATGTGCAGCAACCCCTCCACGCCCGGCAGGATCTCGATGAACGCCCCGAACGCGGTCGTGCTCTTCACCACGCCCTCGTACACCTTGCCTACCTCAGGCTCCTGCACCAACGCCTGCACCATATCGCGCGCCCGCTCCCCGCCCTCCCCCACCGCCGAGATCGTGACCAGGCCGTTGTCGTCCACGTTGATCTCGGCGCCGGTCTGCTCCTGGATGCCGCGAATCGTCTTGCCCTTGGGTCCGATCAGGTCGCCGATCTTGTCGGGCCGGATCTGGATCGTGATGATCCGCGGCGCGTACTTCGAGAGCTGCGAGCGCGGCCGCGGGATCGCCTGGTCCATGATGTCGAGGATGTGGAGCCGGGCCTTTTTCGCGTTCTCGAGCGCCTGGCCGATGATCCGGGAATCCAAGCCCTCGATCTTGATGTCCATCTGGATCGAGGTCACGCCCTGGCGCGTCCCGGCGACCTTGAAGTCCATGTCGCCGAGATGGTCCTCGGTGCCGAGGATGTCGGTGAGCACCGCAACCCGGGTGCCTTCCTTGATGAGTC
>DATLKW010000233.1:0-4647 GCA_035538175.1 Gemmatimonadales bacterium
CATGTAGCGGACGCCCTGATCGTAGAACTGGCGGAGCACGCCGAGCGAGTTCTCGATCGCGTGGCCGCCCTCGATGCCGATCAGGGAGGCGATCTTGCCATCCCGGTGAATGCGCACGATGTCGTCCGCCGTGGTGGCGAAGTCGAGCGAGGGTGAACGGGCGGTGAAGCGGCGGATAATGTCGATTTCCTCCAGGGCGTATCGCGCCGCCCCCCGCTCCATGTAAGGCGAGGGGACCCAGGCCGCGAAAAATTGCCCGCCCACAAGACCCTTCTTGAGCCGCGGGATATCGGTGTCGAGATCCAGCGGTCCGTCGGGGTTCATTTTATCCAGGTCCCCGTTCGAACCGCCGTGGATCATTTCGGGGAGATCGTTGTGAGCGTCGATCAACGGCACCTCGCGCAGGATGGCTCGCGCGCGCGCCAAGAGGACCGTTGAGTCGGCACCAGCCTTGAGCCCCGCCGCCCGTGGCGTGGGTTGTCGCTGGGCGGCGAGGGGAGCGGCGATCAAGGCTACCGCGAGGAGGGCGGTGGCAAGGCGAGGGAAGCCACGCATCGATGAGACTCCATCACGCTGGTGCGGGTATTCTAGTGACGCGCGCGATCACCCGCGAGGCGTGCTGGTGTAACCCAACGACCGTTCACGGTAGCGGGGTGAGTGGGCCGCCGGCGCGCCCCGACGGAATCGCCCAGCTTTCCAAGCGCGTCACGGACCCTTCTTATGCGGCCGTTTAAGGAGTTCTTTCACGGCCTGCTCGATCAGCTTCTGGGGTCGAACGCCTTCCGCAGCAGAGACAAGCAGTAGCCGCTTCGTCAGCTTCTCGGGCAGCCCGAGGCTCGCGGCCATAAACCTCACCGCCAGGTCCTCCTTCGACACCCGACTCGGCTTCTTCGCCTTCACGGTACCACCCTAGGCCCCTGTTGGGGCAGCAAGGCCCGCGTCTGGCGGGCGTCCTCCCGCTAGAACTCGTCACCCGATACCGCGCGAAGCGGTCGGTCCTGTTGCGTCCGTGCTCGAGATGCGTACCCGGCGCAGCCCGGTTGTGGAGGCGATTCGCGCTTAAGGTGTTGGCCCGTGTTCACCAACGCAATCAGTGGCGGCCATCGCCGCCACACCACGATCGGACCCGAGAAAGAGACGACGAACCGGGGACTTGCACGCGGCCCGTCGTGCCCACTATCGTCTCGCTTTGCAGTGCAAAGCGTTCCCTCCTTCCGAGGAGCCACCGGGACGATGTTGCCCGTTCGCAAGATCGCCGGTTCGAATGCCCGGCACCGAATCGCCCGCCTGGCATGGGCCCTCGCCAATTCGAGCGCTTTGCTGGGCGTCTTCGGCGCCTGCAAGCATAGGGCGTCGGGAACGACGGCCATCGCCGGAGGCGGGCCGGTCTGGACGCTCGTCTGGCATGACGAGTTCAATGGGCCCGCATTCGACACCGCGACCTGGACATACGACATCGGAGGGAGCGGCTGGGGTAACGCGGAGCTCGAGTACTACACGAACCGCCCCGAAAACGCCCACATCGCGAACGGGAATCTCGTCATCGAAGCGCGGCAGGAGGCATACGGCGGCCGCAACTACACCTCCGCCCGACTCAAGACGGCGCCCTTGAAGGGCGGAGCGTGGCGCTACGGCCGCGTTGAGGCGCGCATCAAAATTCCCCGCGGCCAGGGTCTGTGGCCTGCCTTTTGGATGCTGGGAGACAACATCGGCACCGTGGGGTGGCCGGCGTGCGGCGAGATCGACATCATGGAGAACATCGGTCGCGAGCCCGGCCGGGTACACGGCACGATCCACGGTCCGGGGTACTCCGGCGCACAAGGCATCGGGCATCCCTACGACCTGCCCACCGGGGCCTTCGCCGACACGTTTCACGTCTTTGCCGTCGAGTGGGAACCCAACGCGATCCGCTGGTACGTCGACACGGCGCTGTACTTCACGGTGAGCCCGACCGATGTCCCGGGGACATGGGTCTTCGACCATCCCTTCTTCATCATTCTCAACGTCGCGGTGGGCGGATACTGGCCTGGCAATCCGGACTCCACCACCGTGTTCCCGCAGGATATGCTGGTAGACTACGTGCGCGTCTACCAGCGGTCGGGCATCTAGGACCGTCCAGCGCCGCTCGCCCGTCCGTTTGTCACCGCGCCGCGGTGGAGTTGACAGCGGCCCGGCCGGACGCCATTTCTAGCCCGCCATGCGTGCCGTCGCGCGGCTCGTACTCGCTCTCTCGACAGGGTTGCCCGCTGTGTCGCAGCCGCAGTCGGGGTGGGAGCCGCCCCGCCCCCCCTGCGACGTGCCCACCACGAGCTCCAAGATCAAGGACGCGATCGAGGCTCTGGTGGATGGCGCCCAGACGCCCGAGCGCCGCGACCCCGAGCTCGCCAAGGCGAAGCGCCTTCTCACGTCGGCCATCCTCGGGGACCAGGGTTCGAGCCCTGCGGCCTGGTACTATCTCGGTCGCCAGGCCGTCCTAGCGGGCGATGCCACCGGTGCCGACACGGCGTTCGCGCGGGCCCGCACCCTAGAGCCGAAATGCGCGGCCGACATCGCCATCTACCGGGGCGAGCTCTGGGGCGAGCTCTTGAATAACCGCCTCGCCGCCTGGCAGGACGGGAAGCGGGACTCGGGGCTCGCGCTGCTGCACCGCGCCGCCCGGTTCGACCCCGCGAACCCCAAGCCGTACTCCGCGGTCGCTGCCCTCTTCTCGAGCACTGGAAACGACGACTCGGCCCTCGCCTATTACCGCCTGGCCGCCCAAACAGCGGGGACTGACACGACGTACACTCGCGACAAGCGTGACGCGCTCAGCAACGCCTGGCACCTGGTCGTGCGGAAAGTGCAGGGACACCCGGCGGTCCAGGGGGCGTCGCACTTGCGAGCGGGCCTCGACTCGCTCGCACGCGGGATCACCGCCGACTCGACCGTCCTCGCCCGGCTCGTCTCGTCTTCCCAGTCCCGCCAGGCGCGGCACGCCCACCTCGCCCCCGCCGACCAGCAGGCCTTCACCCGCGACTCCACCGCGCGCGCCCAGAACGTGGCTCGGCAACGCGCCGCCGTCACGGCGTCCCTGCAACAGATCGCCGCCGACTCGAGCGCCCTGGGCACGGCGTTCGCACCCGCGATCGAGGCGCTCGGCGCATACCTCGCCGCGTTCCCGGATGACCCGGAGGCGGCCGTGGCACTCGCCACGTTGTACGCCCAGAGCGGTCGCACCGCCCTGGCCGCCGCCGTGTTTGACTCCCTGGCCGCCCACGCGCCGGCCCTCGACCCCGAAGCCCTGTTTGGCCCCGGCGCGCACTTGGTGGGGCAGGGGCTCTACCGCCCGGGTGCCCGCGCCCTCACCGTGGCGCTCGCCAAAAACCCGTATCGGCGCGACGCTCTGCTCTCGCTCGGCGTCGCCTACTACCAGCTGCGAGACTCGGCAGCCCTGCTTCCCGTCGCTCAACGACTCCTCGACTTGGATCCCCTGAACCGGGCATCCCTGAGACTGGTCGCCGCCGGATGGGACCTCCGGCGCGCCCGCGATTCGAGTCGCGCCTATGTCGCGCGGGCCGACTCGGGTGTCGCCGTCGAGATCACCGTTTCGACCTTCACGCCCGATTCCGCCACTGCGGCGTTCTTCGCGCTGGCGAACAACGTGAAGGCTGCCCCTTCCAAGCCGTTCCACCTCACGGTCGAGTTCCTCGACTTCGCCGGTCAACCCGTCGCGTCAGTCAGCCATGACGTCCCGGCCCTCGCCCCCCGCCAGAGCCACCCGTTTGAACTGCAGGCCAGCGCAAAGCGCGTTGCAGGCTGGCGCTACCGGCCATCATAGGACATATTTCTGCGTTTGGAAGTTCTGTCCTGCGTTGGGGTTGCGACGTCAAGTTCACAAAGTCCTTGAAGGTGGCGGTGGGTGGTGATTCGCGTTCAGGCCGTGGCGCCCGACTCCCTTGGCGCCGAGCTCGGGCTCGTTCCGGGAACGGAGCTCCTCGCCGTCAACGGGCGGGAGCTCGAGGACTTTCTCGACTGGGAGTTCCAGACCGCTGACGAGCGGTTCGTGCTCACCGTCCGCCACCCGAGCGGCGAGGCGATCGAGTACGACATCGAGCGGCCCGAAGGGCTGCCCATGGGCGTGACACTCGAACCACCGCGGATCCGCCGCTGCGGCAACCACTGCGACTTCTGCTTCGTCGACGGCAACCCCCAAGGCCTGCGCTCCCCCCTCTACATCCGCGATGACGACTACCGGCTGTCGTTCCGCTACGGGAACTTCGCGACCCTGACGAACCTGAAGCCGTGGGATGAGCGCCGAATCGTCGAATACCGGCTGTCCCCGTTGTACGTGTCGGTCCATGCGACGGACCCCACGGTGCGACGCTGGCTGCTGCGAAACCCCGAGGCGCCCGACATCCTGCCCCAACTGCGTTGGTTCGCGGGGCAGGGGATCGCGTTCCATACCCAGGTGGTGCTCGTCCCGGGTGTCAACGACGGCACCGAGCTTGAGCGCACGCTCACCGACCTCTACGGCGTGGGCCCGGCCGTGTTGTCGGTGTCCGTCGTGCCGGTGGCGCTGACGGAATTCTCCAAGCATCCCCTCGTGCGCGAGCCGACGGCGACGGAATGCCAGGCCGCCCTGGCCAGCGTCGATCGAGCGGCCAGGCG
>DATLKW010000234.1:0-9078 GCA_035538175.1 Gemmatimonadales bacterium
GGACCCACTATGCGCTGGACCAGAATGGTGTAGACAACTGGCCCCGTGCTATTGGAGCAGGCAGCGAGCATCGTAAGGGCTAGCATAAGAGATCTGACCTTCATGTGAACCCCTGAACGACCGTGTCTCGATTTGTGTCGACCGGCTAACAGCTCCTGCTCGTGGCCGCCTTGTATATCGACTCTTCCCTAAACCGTTATCAAGTTGCGGATCGGCCGCCGCGCTGAGCGGCCCGCTCCTTCAGGGAAGGCCCATCCCGACCGACACCAGGACGGCTTCCAGCGTTTCGCCGCGAGCGACGCCCCCGACGAGCGCGTCGTCCACGCGGTAGGCCAGGCGCACCCAGAAGCGCGTCTGCGGAGGTTGGAACAGTACGCCCGCTTCACCGCCCTGCACGCGGCCGGCGCCGGGCCCGAGACTGACGGCCGAGGTCACGGCCCGCCAGAGCTCGGCGTAGCTCGTCAGGCTGCCGGCGACAATCGGAGCGTCTACCCGCGCCCGGGCCTGCCACAGCACCCAGCGCTCGGTGGCGGAGTCCGTGACATAGGCCCGAACCACCGGCCCGCCACTCAGCTCGAGCCACGGCACAGGGCGCACGCCCGCGAACACGGTCCCTTGCACGAGATCGCGCTGCCCCGGCGTGCCGTCGACCGGCTGGAGCCGGCCTTCGAGAAGCCCGACGCCCACAATCAGTCCGCTCAGCTGGACCCCTGCCTCTGCGGCGACCGTCGGGCCGCGCATGGCCCCGCGTGCGAGGCCTGTGTCAGCATGAAGCCAGAGGAGCCCCGCGTCGGCCCGCAGCGCCACGCTCGGCCGCTCACCTTGAGCCCGTGCCCTGCCCGGGGCGAGCACGGCCAGCGCGACGAGCACCACCGCCGCCCGGCGCCCGCTCACGGGGTCCCTCGTTCGGCCGCGGTCGCCGGGCTCGCCCTGACGACCAGTTTCGCGTTGATGCGGCGGCTGATGTTTTCCGCGCGCACGGCGTCGACCCGCCGCTGCCACGCGTCGTGGGCGGCGGCGTTGGCGCGGATGTTGGCAGCGATCGGCTGGCCGGGGTGATGCGAGAGGAGCCCCACTAGTCCCGACACACTCACGGCGGCGGCAACCGCGAAGCGTGCGCCGATCCCACTTGAGCCACGGGTCACGAGGGCCGGCAGCGCGGCGACGGTCGCGCCGCCGAGCGCGCCCGCGGCGAGCGCGTGCAGGGCCGGCCGCGCGGACATCCGTTCCGGGAGCAGCGCCGACCCCGTGAGCGCTGCGGGCCAGGGCAGCGTGTCCGGTGGCTCCTGCTTGATGTCGAGCGCGGCCGCGAGCGGCTGCGCGCCTTCCGCCGCCCTGGCGTGCGGTACGACCCGCAGCGCGTAGCGACCGTCCACAGGTGGCGCTCCCGCAGCCGTGAGGCCGTCCCATTTCACGAGCAGGCTGTCGGCCACCGGGCCGTCGTACAGCGTGCGCACCGGCGTGCCGTCCTGGCGCACCAGCGCCACGGTGACGTGCTCGAGCGCGCTCGTGAACAGGCGGGCGTTGAACCGCTCGAGCCGCGCGTGCAACTCCGTCACCGGGGGCACCTCCAACCGCACCGCCTTGGTGGCGCGCCGCACCGCCTGGAACAGATTCGTGACCTGCGGCGGAAAAATGAGCGAGTCCGGCCCGGTGCGCGGATCGAGCTGGATCAGGTCGCAAAAAGCCGCGGTGGCAGCGTCCCGTCGACCCCGAAACAGCTCGGTCGCCGCGAGATAGGAAAGGGCCCGCGCCCGCTGCGAATCGGCGAGCGCGAGCGGCGGCGGTTGCAGCAAACTCTGACGCAAGACGGCGGCAGCCACCGCGTAGTCCAGGGCCCGATAGGCCCGGATGCCTTGCCCGAGCAGGTCACCCGCCGACTGCGCGGAGAGCGGCAGCGCGACGCTGACGAAGATCGCGAGGGCGACGCCCACGGACCGGGGCATCACTCGCTTGCCACCAGCACGATGTCGGTGATGCGCAGGCGCTGCCCGGGCGCCACCGCGATCACTCGCTCATAGGGCTGGAACCCGTCGCGCTGGACCCGCAGCCGGTGCGACCCGGGCGACAGTCGGAGGTCGAGCTGCGGTGTGTTGCCCACGGCCCGCCCGTCGACATGGACGCTACCCCAAGGAATCGAATTGATCGACAAGAGCGCAGGCTTCCCGCTGCGCTCGCCGCCCGGCGGCGTGATGGGGCGTGCGACGGGCCGGGGGTCGGGGTGAGGCAACGGTGCCGACGCCACCGGCGGTGCGGCGCGCGGTGGCGCCGTGTCAGGCGGTGTGGGCACCAGGATTGGGGGCGGCGCCGTGGTCGGACCGACGCTGTCCTGGATGGCGCGGGGCGCGGGCGCCGACCCGGTGTTGAGCCAGACCGCGCCACTCCCGAGCGCGATCGTGAGGCCGACCGCCGCGGCGACGCCGGCCCCGATGCGCCGAGCGGGACGTGGTGCCAAGTCCCGATCTTCGCCCTCGTCCTCGTCTCCGTCATCCATGATCACGACCGGGAGGGCGTGGCCGGTTCGCGGCGGCGTCGCGAACCACTCGACGCGACGCGCGGCGGGCCAACTCGCAGCCGTCTCGGTTGGCGCCGCCGCGGCGGGACCGGCGACACCCGCGCCACCCGGACCGGGCAGCGTATAGCCACACCGCCCGCACTCGCCCATGCCCGCGGGAATGTCGGCCAAGAGACAGCGGGGGCAGCGCATCACGGCTCCGTGAACGTGGCGCTTTCGACGAC
This sequence comes from Gemmatimonadales bacterium, assembly GCA_035538175.1. Classification (GTDB taxonomy): domain Bacteria; phylum Gemmatimonadota; class Gemmatimonadetes; order Gemmatimonadales; family GWC2-71-9; genus AG41. Next base: position 2,740 of record DATLKW010000234.1, read on the forward strand.
TGCAGGGCCGGTCCCGAACGCGGCGGTGAGCGTGTAGTAGGTGACGCTCGCCAGATCGATGCTCAAGTCCGCGAACGTGGCCACGCCGCTCGTCGCGGGTTGGGTCGTGGTGCCCGAGAGTGTCGCGGTCCCGCCCAGGCTGCCGTCGTGTCCGATCGCCACGTGTACTGGGCCAGTGAAGTCGCTCGCCTGATTCCCGAATGCGTCGAACGCGGTGACTTGGACCGGCGGTTGGATCGTGGCCAAGGGTAGCGTGTTGTGCGGCTGCACGGTGAACACCAAGACGCTAGCCGGACCGGGACCGACCGCGAACGGCGTGCTCCGGTCGCCGGCGAGACCGCTTGCGGCGGCGGTGAGGGTGTAGCCCGTGGCGGCCTTGTCGAGCACGAGTCCCGAGAAGGTCGCGACGCCGTTCACGGCCGAGACGGTCTGCGGACCGCCAGCCAGCGTCGCGCCCCCCGGGTTGTCGCCGAGCGCGATCGTGACCGGGCCGGTGAAGCTCTGGACGGGGCGGCCGAGACTGTCGAGCGCGGCGACCTGAACGCGAGCCAATGCTGTCCCGGCCGTCGTGTTCGTCGGCTGCGTCGTGAAGGCCACTCTCGTCGCGGGTGCGGGCGCGGGAGAGAGCGCCGTGACGTCAAAGGGGGCGCTCGCCGCGAGCGGCGGTCCGCTACCGATCGCGGCGCTGAGGGTGTACCCGCTGCCGAGCTGGTCGAGGCTCAAATTGGGAAACGTCGCCACGCCGGCGTTGGCCGCGGCGGCCGTACTGCCGGAGAGTCGCGCATTGCGGAGCGCGCTGCCGTCATGGCCGAGGGCGACGGTGACGATCCCCGTAAAGCTCGTGACCACGTGCCCGCTCGAGTCGACCGCGCTTACCTGGACCGCGGGCCTGATCGTGCTGTCCTTCACCGTGTTGCTTGGCTGCATGGTGAATGCGAGGCGCGTCGCCGGCGCCGGAAGAATGTCGAACGCGCCGCTCGTGGCGGCCCCGGTCCCCGGCGCCGTGGCGGATATCGTGTAGCCCGACGCGGGCTTGTCGATGCGGAGATCCGAGAACGTCGCCACCCCACTCACGGCGGAGACCGTCAGGGTGCCCGCGAGGGTGCCCGCGCCGGGATTCGCGACCAGCGCGACCGCCACACTGCCGGTGAAGCTGGCGACGGTATTGCCAGCGCCATCCTGCGCACTGACGCGGATAATCGGGAGCGGCGCCCCTGCCGTGGTGCTCGTTGGCTGGGTCGTAAAGCTGAGGATCGGGCTCGAGCCCGAGGGCGGCGCCCGCCCCCCACCAGTAGTCGTGAAGAGCTTGTCGAAATGGCAGCTCGCGAGCATGGCGGCGAGCAATGCGAAGCGTAGTTCCTTCATGGCCTGCACGCGGGCGTATGCAATCGTCGCACCGCGTCGCTCGACGTGCACGGGGCGCGCTCGGCGAGATCGAGCGAGCTCGCCCGGTGCTTGTGTGGAGTCGAGGCAACGGGTGTGTCAGCCGCTCCACGGTGCCCGGTCCGTGCGTGCCGGTGACGAGAGGGTGCGTCGGGCGCTGCGCGCGGTGGGCCCTGACGCTGCCACCGCTTGATGCAACGGGCTGAGGGTCGCGGCCGCCGCTGCGGACGGCCGGCTCGCACCGGGCGGCACCGTGGTGGAATACACGGCCGGTACGAAGGGGAGCTCCCTCGCGCTCATCTGCGCCGCACGTGGCTACAACGCCCACTTCGTGTTCACGGACGCGTTCAGCGATGAGAAACGATGGACCATGCGCGCCTACGGCGCGGAGCTCACGGACGTCGCGAGCGACCAGGGGACAATCACCGCGCGCCTGATCAAGGCCCTGATCGCCACCGCGGGCGAGATCAGCCGCTGCGCCGGAGTCTGCCGGCGCGCCATGGAGACAGACCAAGGTGCGACAAGGTGTGCCTGTGCTGCTCCCGAAGATCGTGAAGATCGGCGCGACGGGCGGTATGTCGCGGGTTGGCCAGTGCGCGAATCAGGGGTGGAGTTGCGTTGTGTTGCCGAGGTCGACCGCCAGGGATAACATATCGGCGAACCATAACCCCGGGGCAGCGGTGGCAGAAGCGACGCGCAAGAACCAAGAGAGGATCATCGCGAACGAAACAAAGATCCTCCGGAATCAGGACCGCCTTCTGCTGATCCTCGCGAATCAGAACAAGATCTTGCGGAATCTCGAGGCGATGCTCACCAACCAAAAGAAGATCTTGGCGAATCAGAGCAAGATTCTCACGAAATAGGTCTCCTACGCTTCGAGTACAAGGTCCACGGCATCCGTATAGAGGCGCCAGCGCGCGATCTCGTCATCGAGCATGCGCTTTCCCCCCGCCGTGAGCGCGTAGTATCTCGCAATTCGACTATTCTCCGTGGGGCGCCAGTACGACGTCACCCACCCGCGATTCTCGTATCGATGGAGGGCAGGATACAGGGACCCTTGCCCAATCTGGAAGGCGTCCTGCGACATCGCTCGAATGCGGTTAGTGATCCCCCAACCGTGCATGGGCGACAGCGACAGCGCTTTGAGTATGAGCAGGTCCAGCGTGCCCTGGAGAACATCGGCGATGCGCGTCACCTCTCGAACTCCTGTCGGAGTAAATAGGAAAGGTGCCTGCCCGCTCCTGTCGAAGCAATTGGGGACTGTGCCGCTGCGAGTGCTGGTGGCAGGTGCTCGATCCTTGACACCCAGCCCCACTGGCTTCACGTTACCGCCCGCTCCTCAGCGCGCGAACCACCAACGAGGACAGGCGAGATGGGTAACGCTGTCGTCACCCGGAGCTTGGCGGCACGCCTATCGGAGGCTCTGAATACCCGCTGGCACCGTACGGCTCTTTGGGTCTTCATGACCATCGTCATCGTCCACTGGGGCGAGCATCTCTTCCAGGCATATCAGGTCTTCGTCCTCCATTGGCCGCGATCCAAGGCGATGGGGATGATCGGGTTGATGTGGCCTTGGCTCATGATGTCCGAGTGGCTCCATTACGGGTTCGCGTTGATCATGCTCGTTGGCCTGTGGGTCCTCCGGAAGGGATTTGTCGGTCTGGGGCATACGTGGTGGATGATCGCTTTCTGGATCCAATTCTGGCACCACATTGAGCACGCGCTGCTGTTCTTCCAGGTGCAGACGCATCACTACCTATTCGGGGGAGCGGTACCGACGAGCATCGCGCAGATCTGGATCCCCCGCGTCGAGCTGCATTTGTTCTACAATGCGGTGGTGTTCATCCCGATGTTGATTGGGATGTATTACCACGTGTATCCGCCCGCCAGCGAGACGGCGCGACCCATGTGCACCTGCGCTCGCCGGCATCCGGCGCTCGCTGGGGCGGCGGCCTAGAGTCCCACTCAATTCGCTTTGCGTACCATCGCTGGTGCCAAGCGCGCACCCGTGTCCGCTGGGTTGACGCTTGTCGTCTTGTTTCTGGCAAGTGGCCTGGCATACGGGCAGCAGGCCCCGAAGCTGAAGCTTGGCTCGCTCGACCTCTCCGTCGGTTGGCGCACGCGAACCGAGGTGTGGGATTGGTTCGAGGGAGCGAGCGGTAACAGCAACTACACCTTCTGGCACTCGATGCTGCGGGTGGGCGTTGGGCAGTCACGTCAGCGCCTCGATTGGTACGTGGAAGCCGAACAGCCGGCAATCCTGGGGTTGCCCGCTGACGCCGTGGTCGCCGCTCCCCAAGGCCAACTCGGTCTGGGAGGAACGTACTTCACCGCCAACACGCAGCACACCAACAACGTCGGCGCGTTCTTGAAGCAAGCCTTCGTGCACATCAAGCAGCTGGGGCCGGCGAGTGTGAGACTCGGACGATTCGAGTTGTTCGACGGTATGGAGGTGCGCCCCAAAGATGCAACGCTCGCGGTCGTCGTGCAGAGTCGCGTGGCACATCGTTTGATCTCCAACTTCAGCTTTAGCGCGGTTCAACGCACGTTCGACGGGGCCGAGGTAGCCTTAACCTCCGGACCGAACAATCTCACCCTATTCGCCGCACGGCCCACGGCTGGCGTGTTTCAAGTGGACGGCATGGACGACTTGCACGTCGAGGCTTACTACGGGGCCTACACGCGGTCCGTAACCACGCCGGGCGGCACGGGAGCCTTGCGGCTGTTCGTCCTGGGCTACGTCGATGACCGCACGACGGTCGTGAAAACGGACAATCGGCCGCTACCGGCGCGCGCGGCCGACTCGGCCAAGATCAAGATCGTCACCTACGGTGCGAGCTACGCGCATGTGTTCAGTACCAAATCGGGAGGCCAGTTCGACGCCGTGCTGTGGGGCGCCCTCCAAGGCGGGGCGTGGGGTGTCCTGAGCCACCGGGCGGCGGCTTATGTGGCCGAAGTCGGCTGGCAACCCCACCTGACCACCGTCAACCCGTGGCTGAGCGTGGGCTACTCATATGGCAGCGGTGACGGCAATCCGAATGACACACGCCACGGCACGTTCTTCCAGGTGCTTACCACGCCGCGGCAATACGCGCGCACACCGTTCTACAACATGATGAACAACCGAGACGCCTACGCCACGCTGAATCTTCGCCCGAGCGCGAAGCTCGCGCTCCGCAGCGAAGTGCATGCGCTCTCGCTCGTGCGAGCGTCCGACTTGTGGTACCTAGGCGGCGGCGCATTCCAGCCTGGCAGCTTCGGGTACACGGGTCGCCCGAGCGGGGGCCAGACCCGCCTGGCCAACGTCTGGGACCTGAGTGCCGACTGCGCGGTCTCGCGAAGCGTTGCCCTGACCCTGTACTACGGCCACGTCTGGGGCAAAGGTGTGATCACGAGCATCTATCCGCGGGATACCGCGGCACAGCTCCTCTATTTGGAAACGCTCGTGCACTTCTGACCAACGCGTCGGCGTTGCGGGGCGTGACACCCTCCGTCCTCCCCGTCCCCCGAACGGGTTCGGCCCGACATTGATATCGGCACACCCGCGTCCCTCGCACGGCCGCGCGCAAGGTTCACCCTGGAACCGCACCGGTTCGGTTCCCGAACCGCCTGAAGCCGATCGCCCTGGGGCGGGACCCTTCCAACGGGCCGCGGATCACCGGGTCTTCGCCTCGCCTCGGGTGCGCGAGTACTGCCCGGCGATGACACCACTCGTCGACTTTTATCTCACGGCGAGTCGGAGCCGGACATGCACTGACCCGCAAACCGCTCCCGCTGCGCTGGGGTCGCAGCACTCAGCGCCTGGCGCAGCAAGCGGCACGGCTCGCCCTCGATCGGGCCGATCGTCGCTGCTTCCTCGAGCATCTCCACGGCGCGCTCCGGAGCAGCCTTCGCGAGATAGGTCCGGGGCTCGTAGAACGCCACGTTCACATATACGCGTGCCAGCCGGCGCCGCGCGCTCGCCGCCTCAAGACTGTCCCCGCGCTCGGCGGTCCGCTGCAACTCGGCGATTCGGAGCTTGCGCGCCAACCCCTGGAACTCGGGTGCGTCGCGCTGCGCACGCGCCCAGTCGAGGACTTGAATCAACTCGAGGCCTTGGTGCAGATCCTCCTCGGCGAGGCGACGCATCTCGGCCTCGTACCGGGCCACTTCTCGACGACTTCGGAGCGCCGCGGCTCGCGCGGCCGCCGCGCTCGCTGCGGGCCAGCGGCGGTAGTCCCGCGTGATGGCATCATTCAGGCGTATCGCCTCAGCCCAGCGGCCCACCCGCTCCAACTCGGCAGCGCGCGCCTCATCAGCCTCGAGCCGCGTTCGGACCCACGCCGAATCCATGGTCCGACGGCCGCCGAGCATCGCGCGCAGTTCCAGCCACTCCAGCGCGTCGCCGCACATGACCGGGGGAGGCCAGCTATGGGGCCCTTCGAATGCGGCGACCCGAAACGGGACCCGCGTCTTCTGAAACCGTTCGGCCATTGCGAACACTTCTTCGTAATTGAAGTCGCGGGTCCCGGCGGCGCCGAAATAGGCGAACGTCGAATCGGCGGCAAAGGCCGTCTCCGAGCCCCCGAGCTGGAACCCCAGCGCACCGCCGACCGCAATCACGCCGGCGACGTGGCCCCGCAGCCCGACGGCGAGCGCCAGGACCGCGCGCGCAGTGCCCGAGAAGCCCGCGAGGTAGAGGCGGCTCCGATCGACGGAGAGCCGGTCCTGTGCGGTCATCAGCATCGCGTTGAGAGCGTCGACGTTCGGCTGGGGCGGACCGTCGCTGAGCGAGTTATACGAACTCAGCACCACCCAACCCAGACGCGCCGCGGCAGGCTCGAAGAGGTCGAGCGCGCGCAGCGCCCGCCCGCGCGGATCGAGGACGAAGAGCACTGGCCAGCGCCGCTCCGTCGAGTACCCGGGCGGTAGGTACAAGGCGAAGGTCTCCGAGGTGTCGGTGGTACTCGTGACTCG
>DATLKW010000235.1:0-2329 GCA_035538175.1 Gemmatimonadales bacterium
CGGGCCGCGCACGTTCGGGCGGGCGGACTCGATGATGTAGTACTCGTCGGGGGCATGGGCCCCGCTGCCGTGCCCCATCCCGAAGTGCCCGGCGGCAAGCCGGAGCGGCTCGCCCGTGAACACGTAACCCGGCCACGAGCCGGCGATCCGCGGCAGTATGACCGGATCGACGTTCGAGCGGCGGTACACGGCAAGCTGCGCCCGCACGAGCGCCGCGTCGGCCGGCGTGCTCGTGGGATCGTAGCCGCCGGTCATGTTCACCTCGATGTCCCCGTACCCCCGCTTCGCGAGGTGCGCCTTCAGGCTGGCCAGCGCTTCGGCCGCCGTCATGTCAGGCACGAGCCGCAAGTCGAGCTTCGCCACCGCGCGATGCGGCAGGATGGTCTTCCCGCCGGGCCCGGTGTAACCGCCGACCAGGCCCTCGATGTTGACGGTGGGCCGCCCCACCAGCCGCTCGAGCGCTTCGACCCAGCCGAGGTCGTGCACCCAGTGGTCCACGCCCAGCTCTTGCTTCGTCAGGCCCTCGTCGAGGCGCCGCGCCGCTTGCGCGATCAACGCCCTTTCCTCGGCCGAGAGGGGCCGAGCCTTGTCGGCGTAGCCATCGATCGCGGGGTCGTTGCCGTCCGGCGAGACGAGCGTGCCCAAGGCCTCGACCAAATGCCAGGCCGGGCTGTCCACGCGCGCTTTGTTGCTCGAATGGATGTCCTTGCGCGGCCCCCGCCCCCAGCGTTCGCCGCTCGAGACGAGCTCGCACTCGATCACGCCCTTGGCGCCGAGGAAGATCGTGACCTGGCCATCCAAGCCCTGCGCCGCCGAAGGCATGAAGATGCCGAAGGTGCGGCGCAACGCGGCCTGGACCTCGGGGCGCCGCACGATCTGCGGGAAGTGCGGCGAGCCGATCTCCTCTTCGCCTTCGGCCACGAGCACGAGGTTCACGGGCAGCTTGACCCCGGCCCCGCGGATGGCGTGCAGCGCGGCGAGGAAGGACGCCTCGGGGCCCTTCTGATTCACGGCCCCGCGGCCCATGAGCACTTTACCGAGCCCGGGCCGGTCGACGAGCGCGGCGGCCCACGGCGGGGACGACCACTCGGCCGGATCGGCCTGCTTGACGTCGTACATGAAGTACAAGCCGAGCGTGCGGGGGGCGCCCGCGTCGAGCGTGGCGAAGATGCCGGGCTGGCCGTCCGTGAGGACTTTCGTCACCTGATCGAACCCCGCCTCCCGCAGGAGCCGCATGGTCAGGTCACATCCCTCGCCCACGCCGGTGTTTTCCGCTGCGATCGACGGCTGCCGAATCCACTCCTGTAGGCGGAGCACCGCCTCGTCGTGGCGCTTCCCGATCTCGGCGAAGATCGGTCCGAGCTCGGACTGCTGCGATCGCCGGTACGCGGGCAGGGCGAGCGCGGCCGTGGCGGCGGCGGTGCGCTCGAGGAAGGTGCGACGATCGAGACTCATGACGGCCTCCGGGTGACCACGGTCCGGGCCTGAACTTAGCCCGAGTCGGGCGCGGGCGACACCCGAGTCAGGCCGGGGGCTCCTGCATCCGCGTGCGGTCACCGGCCCGTAGCCCGGAAGCCGACTTGCGGCCTGGCGTGCGGGGCGGCAGCATATGGATGTCTCGTGCGGGTCAGCGTCGTTACCACGCCGTTACCACTTGGCACAGCGGGGGGAGGGTACGTGATCCAGCGTACTTCGTTTGTCGTGGCACTCATGGCGCTCGTGGGTGCGGCAGTCGCGTCTGCGCAGCAGCGCCAAATCAGCGGCCGCGTCACCGCCTCCGGGACGGGCGACGCGATCGCGGGAGTTGCGGTATCCGTCACCGGGACGGCGTTCACCGCGGTGACGAATGCCGAGGGCCGCTACGCCACCCCGGCGCCGTCAGGTGCCGCGACCCTCGTGTTCCGCCGTATCGCGTTCAAGCGCCGCGAGGTAGCCGTGCCGGCCGAGCAGACTACGGCCGACGTGACGCTCGACCCCGACGTGTTCAACCTCGAGGCCGTCGTGGTCACGGGCCAGGCGACGGGGATCGAGCGACGGAACGCGGCAATGGCCACGACCCAGGTCGCCGGCGCCGAGGTGTCGCAGGTGCCGGCACCAGCCCTCGACCGCGCCCTCGCGGGCCGCGTCCCGGGTGCCATCATCAGTCAGAACTCGGGGGCGCCGGGCGGGGGGACGCAGATTCAAATCCGAGGCAACAACACGGTGATCGGCTCGCCCGATCCGTTGTTTGTGGTCGACGGCGTGCTGTACAGCGACGCGTCCCTTCCGAGTGGGCTGTTTACGGTCACACGTAGCTCGTCGAACCGGGACTCCGGGGAGCAGCAGGACG
>DATLKW010000236.1:0-5695 GCA_035538175.1 Gemmatimonadales bacterium
CCCGCCGCCGCCCGTCGCGCGGGTGGACGCGGGCCGCGTGGCCCCCGCACTCGTCACGGCACTCCACACCGGCGCAGTGCTGGCGCGGGCCGAAGCGGCCGTGGTGACGCTCGCCGGCCCGGGGGCCGTCACGTGTCTCCAAGGCCTCCTCACGAACGACCTGGACGCCGCGGGGGAGGGAGCGTTCGTGTACGGCGCCCTGCTCACGCCGAAGGGGATGATCGTGGTCGACGGCTGGGCCGCGCGCCGCGGTATCACGGTCGGCTACACCGTGCCTGCCGACGCGCGCGAGCGCGCGCTCGCGATCTTCACGCATTACGTGCCGCGGCGCCTCGCGCAGGTGCAAGATCGCGCCGGCGAGCTCGCGGTGTTCCGGCTGGCGGGCCCGCGGGCGAGCGCCGCCGCGGTCGCCGCCGGTCTCGAGGTCCCACCCGCGCCGGGCCGCGTGGTCGCCGGGCCAGGGGAGATCGAGACGGCGCGCGCGAGTGACGTCGCACCGTTCGTCCTGCAAGTCACCGCGCCGCTCGGAGAGGCGGAGCGGCTCGCCGAACGCCTCGTCGCGAGTGGGGCATTCGAGGCCGATCCAGCGGCGCTCGAGCTCGCCCGCATCCTCGCCGGCTGGCCGCGACTCGGCGCCGAGATGGACGAGCGCACGCTCCCGCAAGAGGTGCGCTACGACGAGATCGGCGGCGTCTCGTACACCAAGGGCTGTTACACGGGCCAGGAGACGGTGGCGCGCGTGCACTTTCGCGGCCATGCGAACCGGCAGCTGCGAGGTCTCCTGTTCGACCCAGAGCCGCCCGCGGCCCCCGCGCACGGCTGGAGCGCGGTGACGCACCTGGACCGCGACGTGGGGCGGGTGACGAGTGTCGCGTTCGTGCCCGAGCCCGGCGTGGCAGGGGCGGGACGTTGGGTGGGGCTCGCCGTGCTCCGACGGGAGGTGCCCGCCGGCGCGATGGTGCGGGCGGCGGGTCGGGACGCGCGCGTGGTCGACCTCCCGTTCGCGTTCCCCGTCGCCGCTCCGGCATGACGGTCCTCGTCACCGGCGCGAGCGGACTCGTCGGGAGTCATGTGGTGGCGGCGTTGCGCGAGCGGGGCGAGCGCGTGCGGGCCCTCGTCCGGCCGGCGAGCCGCGAGGTGGTGGCGGGGCTCGGGGCGGAGGCGGTCGTGGGCGACGCCACCGACGCGGGGGCGTGGACCCGAGCGGCGCAGGGTGTGGACGCCATCGTACACGCCGCGGCGATCGTCGGGCGGCGGGCCAGTTGGGAGGCGTACCTCGCGGCGAACCTGGAGGCGACGCGCCTCGCGACGGCCGCCGCCGCGGACGCGCGTGCCCGGCTCGTGCACCTTTCGTCGGTCGCCGTCTACCGGGGCACCGCCGCCTACCACGTCGGCGCCGCGCGGCGCACCGAAGCAGAGCCCTTCGGTCCGATCCCGGAGCGCGATTTTTACGGCCGCTCGAAACGGATGGCGGAGGCGGTCGTACGCGAGGCCGCCGAGCGTGGGACGATCGACGCCGTGGCGCTCCGCCCCGACGTCATCTACGGCGAGCGCGATCGGCTGTTCACGCCGCGTGTGCTCGGACGCTCCGGCGCCCGCTCGTCCCGCAGATCGGCCGCGGGACGAACCACCTCGCCTGCGTGTACGCGGGCAACGTCGCCGCCGCCGCCCTCGCCGCGCTCGCCGCCCCCGCCCCGCCCGCCCCGCCCGCGCGGGGGTTCCGGGTCTACCACGTGACGAGCGACGGCGCGCCGACGCTCACGCAGCGGGAGTTCTTCGCGGCCTGCGCCCGAGCCCTCGGCCGTCGCTACCGCCCCTTGCCGATTCCGTCGCCGCTCGCCCGCGTCGTCCTCCGACTCGCGGTCGGACGCCGGCTGGCGCGTGCCGGCGTGGCGTTCTTGACCGGCGAGAATCCCTACAGCGACGAGTGCATTCGGACCGAGTTAGGCTGGCGTCCCCCCATCTCCGCCCCCGACGCCATCCGGCGTACGGTGGCTTGGTTCGTCACCAACGAAAAGCCCGGGCGCTAGTCCCGGGCATCGTCATACGGGGTACGGGCCTGCGCTTAGGGCTTCTTCTTGGCCGCGGGCTTGGCGGCGGGAGCAGCGGGGGCGGCCATCTTCTTGGAGGTGTCGGCGGCCATCTTCTTGGACGTGTCGGCCATCGGCATTTGCATCTTCCCGGTATCGGCCATCCGCATCGCGTGGGCCGTGTCGGCGGCAGGGGCCTGGGCAGGCTGCTGCTCGGCCTTTTGACACGCGCCCATCGCCACGAAAGCGAGGACCACGGCGAGACGCTTCATTACGAGCTCCTGGGTGGAGAGAGTGCGCACTAACGGGTCGTCGGGCGCGGGAAAACCTAGCGGCGGGCCCCCGGGAGTCAAGTACGCGCGGCGGTGCGGTGTATAACGCGATCGTGACCGACCGTCGAGGCTTTTTCGCGTTCCTGGGCACCGCCGCGGCGGGGCTCCGGGAGGCGGGCGTCCGTGGGCCGGGCCCGGGTCCCCACCTGGAGGTGACGCCCACCGCCCTCTTCCGCCAACCCGACGGCCGCACCAATCTCGTGCGGGTCACGGTCACCGGGCTCGACGCGCCCGCGGGACGCGCCCGGATCGCCGACCGGCGCGGCGTCTTGCTCGGCACGGCGGGGCTCCTGCCCGACGGGGACGGTGCGGGCGCGGCGCTCACCGGCGAGGTGTGGCTGCCCTTGAGCGGCGCGACCGAGTTCGCCGTCGAGCTCGAGGTCGGGAAGCGACGCGTCGCCCGGCGGCTCGTCCGGGTCACGCCGCCGCGCCGCTGGACGCTGTATTGGATTGCGTCGAGCCACACGGAGCTCAGCCTCACTGACCCGCCGGAGCGCTGTCTCGAGGCGCACTACCAGAATCTCGACGCGGCGCTGGCCCGCCTGGCGAGCCATCCCGAGTTCTATTGGACCCCTGAGTGCGCGGTGCAGGTCGTCACCTACGCCGAGGCGCGCGCCCCGGCGGCGGGTGAGGCGCTGGCGCGGGCGATTCGGGACGGCAAGATCGGATTTCCAGCGCTGTTCGCGAGCCTGCTGACGGGCCTGCTCGATCACCCGACCTACGCCCAGGCGGTCTGGCCCGCAGGGCTGTACGCGCGCGACCACGGTCTGGGCTACGCGGCCGCTCTGACGGCGGACGTCCCCGGGCAGGTGGCCACGTTCCCGACGCTGCTCGCGGCGAGCGGGGTGCGCTACCTCGCGAGCGGCGTGAATCCCGAGCGCGCCGTCCCGCTCCTCTCACGCGCGGCCGCCGTCGCCGACGGGGCGGGGGCGCTCGGGGGCGCCTGGACGGCGTATCCGCAGCTGTATTGGTGGGAGGGTCCGGACGGCAGCCGCGTGCTGCACTGGCGCACCGATCAGTACGCCGACGGTCCCCGTTTGGGGTTCGACGTCAGCGTGGCGGAGATGGCGCGCCGCCTCACGGACTGGCTCCTCGGGCACCCGGTGCTGCGCGGGCCGGACTATCCCTACGACGTGGCGCTCCTCTGGGGGGCGGCCGCCGACAACGGCGTGGTGGACGAGCGGGTGGTGGCGAACGTCGAAGAGTTCAACCGCCGCTACGCGTTCCCGCGCATCGTGGCGGCGCGGCCCGAGGAGTTCTTCCGCGACGTGGAGCGCCGGTTCGGACCCACGCTCCCCGTGCGGCGGGGCGACACGGGGTGCTACAGGGAAGACGGGGCTCTCTCGACCGCCCGCGAGCTGGCACGCTATCGGACCGCCCAGCTCGGCGCGCGTGCCGCCGAGCTGCTGGCGCTCTGGGATCAGGCCACCGAGCAGCCCGGGGCCGGGGCAGCCGCCCGCATCGCGGCCCGAGCCGAGGAGCGGCGCCGGATGTGGCGCGATCTGCTGGTCTTCGGGGAGCACACCTGGGGCGCGCGCGCGAGCGTCTCCGATCCCGACGCGCCCGAGACGCTCGACGCGTGGCGCGTCAAGCGGCGCTCGCTGGAGCGGGGCGCGGCCACTGCCGAGGCCCAGGTCGCGGCCGCGCTGCTGCGCATCGGCCTGAGTGCCGGAGCGGCCGCCCCGGACGCGGGCGGCGCCGCTCGCGTGATCTTCAACGCTTCGAGCTGGCCGCGCGCGGACGTCGTCCGGATCGCGGAGGGCGCGGGTCACCGCTTCGGCTTCGCCGGGCGCGACTGGCCGGCGGTCGATCTTCCCGACGGCTCGGCGCTGGTCGTCGCCCGCGACGTGCCCGCCCTCGGCTATCTGGTGCTGACCGAAGAGGACCGCCCGCCCCGCCCGCCCGAAGACGAGGGGGACGCGCTCGAGGCGCGGGCGGGCGGGTATCAGGTAGTGCTCGATCCCGCGAGCGGCGCGATCCGCTCGTTCACGACCGGCGACGGCCGCGAGCGGGTGCGCCCGGGCGCGTGGTCGGGGCTGAACCAGCTCGTGTATGTGCAGGGGGGCGCGCGCAGCGCGCTTTGGAGCACGCCCGAGCCCGGCGCGCTCGGGCTCTCACCCGAGCTCGCGGTGGCGGGGGCCCGGCTCGTCGCGGCGCGGCGGGAGCGGCTGCCCGGGATCGGCTGCCGGCTCGTCGTCGAGCGTTCGCTCGCGGGTGCCACCGCCGTCACGACCATCGTGACCTTGTACGACGAGCTGCCGTGGCTCGACTTGGAGAACCGGATCACCAAGGCCGCGACGCTTGAGAAAGAGGCGCTGTACGTCGCGTTTCCGTTCGCGTTGACGAGTCCGACTGTGGAGGTGGAGGTACCGCTCGGGCGGGTGACGGTGGAGGGCGACCAGCAACCCGGGAGTTGCCGCGATTGGTACTGCCACACCCACTGGGTGTGGTTGCGGGACTCAGGCGGCGCGGGGGGCGCGGGCGGGGGCATCCTCTGGAGCGGGCCCGACACGCCGCTCTTCACGCTCAACGACATCTTCCGGGGCGTCTGGCGTCGCCGGCTCGAGCCCGACGGCACGCTGTTCGCCTACGTGCTGCATAACTACTGGTATCGAACGTTCGCGGCCCGTCAGGACGGGGAGTTCGTGTGCCGCTACCGCCTCTCGGCGCTCGGGCCTGGGGACCCGGTCGAGCCCGTCCGGCGCGGCTGGGCGGCGTGCGAGCCGTTGTACGTGAGCGCCGCGCACACGAGCGCCGCTGGGGGGTCGCTGCCCCGCCGGGGCGTCGCGCTCGCGATCGCGGATCGAGGGGTGATGGTCGTGGGCGCGAAGCCGGCGGACGACGGGTTCGGGGCGATCGTCAAGCTGGCCGACGCGTCGGGGGCCACCCGGTCCGTGGGGGTGCGGCCGGGCGCGTACGCGTTCACGCGGGCGCGACGCGCGAACTTCGTGGAGATGAACGGCGACGCGGTGCCCGTCGCGACCGACGGCACCGCCGCAGTCGCGCTCCCCGCGTGGGGCACAGCCGCGCTGCGACTCTTTACACCGCGGGAGCGGCTCGGTTAAGTATGCCCTATGACTAAGCCCACGACTCTTGGGGAGTTGAAGCAGACCGAATGGGCGAGCCCCGCCCGCATCCGGCGCACCGTCAAGGACGAGCTCCGGGAGAACCTCATTTGTCTCCTGGAGAACGGCTCCGCCTTGTTCCCCGGCATCGTGGGGTACACGGACACCGTCATCCCGCAGCTCGTCAACGCGGTACTGTCGCGCCACAACTTCATCCTGCTCGGGCTGCGCGGGCAGGCGAAGAGCCGCATCCTGCGCCAGCTCGTCT
>DATLKW010000237.1:0-3662 GCA_035538175.1 Gemmatimonadales bacterium
CGGCATGCCGGCGAGTCCCGCTGGCGCGCTCCCCCGCAAGAGGCGCAAGAGGATCGTTTCGACCTGGTCGTCCCGATGGTGGGCGGTGACGAGGTAGCGCGCCTGGTGCCGCGCCTTGATGTCCTGGAGCCAGGCATAGCGCGCGCGGCGCGCGGCGGTCTCCGACGCTTCGGGCCCGAGCCCGAGGGCCCCGAGCTCGAATGGCCGTCCGAACTGGCGCGCGAGCGCCGCCACGGCCTGGCCCACCGCGGCGCTACCCGGTTGGATCCCGTGATCCGCGTGTGCCACGACGAGCGCAAGGCCAAAACCCTCCGCCAGCTCGTGAAGCAGGTCGAGGAGCGCCACCGAGTCCGGTCCACCCGAGACAGCCACCACGGTCGTCCCCGGGACGGGAAACAGCCGCCGGCGCTTCACGTGATCGCGGAAACGATCGAGCAGCGGGCTCATGCCGTAGTATAAGATGGATCACGGCGTGGTGGGCACCGTGGCTTGCCGCGGGCTCGTGGGAGGCGGAGAATAGGGCCATGCCTCCGCGCCCCGACGACGTGTACCAGCTGCTCCGGAATTTGACCTCCCCCATCGTGGCGATCACGAGTGCCCGTGACGCCAAGCACAACGGCATGATTTCCGACAGCGCCGTGCGCGCTTCCATCGCTCCGTCGGTGCCGCGGGTGTCCGTCTACATCCACAAGTTCAACTTCAGTCATGACATGATCTTCGACACCGGCCGCTTCGTCCTGCACCTGTTGCGCGAGGACCAATTCGAGCTCGTGCACCGCCTCGGGTTTGTGAGCGGCCGCGTGCGCGACAAGCTCGTCGATGTGCCCCACCACGCGGGCACGCTGGGGGTCCCGGTGCTCGACGACTGCTACGCGCATTTCGAGTGTCGGGTGGCCAACGTCATGGATACCGGGAGCTCGACGTGCTTTCTGGGTGACGTGGTGGCGGTGGGTCATGGGGCCGCCCAGGCGCCGACGGGCCGCGTGATGACCGCCGCGTATTTCCGGGCCAATATGCCGGCGGGGTGGCGTGCCGAATACGAGGCACTGCTGCGCGCCGCCCAGGCGTTTGCCGCCGAGCGCTCTCGCGATCTCCGCCCGGTGATCTGGCGCGGGCTCGAGCGCCGCGGGTGAGCCTGCCCCCGGTCGTGCTCGGCCTCGCGCTCTTGCAGGCGAGCGCGGACCCGCCCGGCGTGTACTCCGGGCGCGCCGGGCAGCTCAAGGTCGTCGTGCCGCGGCTCGAAGCTGCAATCGCCGTGGACGGAGCGCTGGACGAGCCTGTGTGGGGCGTGGCCGCACGCTTGACGGGGTTCTCCGAATACGCCCCTGTGGACGGCCGGCCCGCTGAGGACTCGACCGAGGTGCTCGTCTGGTACTCGAGCACGGCGATCTACTTCGGCATCCGGGCCTTCGAGCCGCACGGCGCCGTACACGCGACGCTCGCGGACCGCGACAAGATCGCCGCGGACGATTATGTCCAAATCCTGCTCGACACCTTCGACGACCACCGACAGGCGCTGGTGTTCGGCGTGAACCCGTTGGGGGTACAGGCGGACGGCGTCTTGAACGAAGGCACGCTCTCGGGGGCGAGCGGGTTCGGCAAAACCGTTCGGGACACGGTCGACCTCTCCCCCGACTTCGTGTTTCAATCGAAGGGCCGCGTCACGGCCTTCGGGTACGAGGTGGAGATCCGCATTCCCTTCAAGAGCCTGCGCTATCAGCCGGCCCCAGCCCAGGACTGGGGGATCAACGTGATTCGCCACGTCCAACACTCGGGCCACCAGGACACCTGGACCCCGGCGCGGCGCGCCGCTCCGTCGTTTCTCGGCCAATCGGGGACGCTCGTGGGTCTCACCGAGCTGCAGCGCGGGCTCGTGCTCGATGTGAATCCCGAAGTGACGGGGAAGGTCGACGGCGCCTCCGCGTCGACCGGGGCCTGGCGATATCTCGGCTCTGGACCGTCGTTTGGCGGCAACGTGCGCTGGGGTGTGACGAACAATCTCACGCTCACGGGCACGGCCAACCCCGACTTCTCGCAAGTCGAAGCCGATGCGAGTCAGCTCGTGTTCGACCCGCGCTCGGCGCTGTTTTTCCCTGAGAAGCGGCCGTTCTTCTTGGAGGGGATCGAACAGTTCGACACCCCCAACACCCTTGTCTACGCGCGCCGTCTCGTGCAGCCGGTCGCCGCGCTCAAGCTTACCGGCAAGGTCTCCGGAACGAACGTGGGCGCGCTTGCCGCGGTGGACGACCAGAGCGCCTCCGTCACCGGACTCGACCACCCGGTCTTCACGATTCTGCGGGTACGCCGCGACGTCGTGGGGCAGTCGACCGTCGGGGTCGTCTATACGGATCGGATCGAGGGCCAGGATGATAACCGGGTGGCGGGAGCCGACGCCCGGCTGGTCTTCGGACCGACGTATGTGCTGGGACTGCAGGCCGCGGAGAGCTACACCCGGTCGAGCGGTGTCGTGCGCAGCGGGCCGTTGTGGCGGGCGGCGCTTGATCGCACGGGTCGAAGCGTCGGGCTGCACTATGGGATTACCGGGATTCACCAGGACTTCGTGACGCAGAGCGGTTTCATTTCCCGAGCCGGGATCGTGACCGCCGTGCTCGACCATCAGCTCACGGTGTATGGTCAGCCGGGCTCGGCGCTCGAGAGCTGGACGCCGGATGTATTCCTCTACGGCCGGTGGCGCTACGACGATTTCACGACCGGTCGCGCCGCACAGGATCGAGAGCTCCACGTGAACGCCACGGGCGTGCTGCGGGGCGGCTGGACCATTGCCACCGGTGTCTTCACCGAGTCGTTCGGGTACGACTCCGCCTTGTACGCCAATTACGCGCTGCTCCATACCGTCGCCGGAAAGACCGACACGGTGCCCTTCGTCGGGACGCCGCACATCCACAACTTGGACCTGGCGCTCACCGTGACCACGCCCCAGTTCAAGCACTTTTCGGGCACCGCGCTCATCCTGCCGGCGATCCAGGACGAGAATTTCTTCGAGTGGGCGCCGGCGCGGATCCTGATCGTGCAGGCAAGCGCCGACTGGCGGCCCACGGAACAACTGCGGGTGTCCGCGAGCTACAACCATGCGGAGTACTGGCGCAAGACCGACGGCAGCATCGTCGGGCTGCGGCGCATCCCCCGCTTGAAGGTCGAGTACCAGGTCTCGCGACCGGTGTTCGTGCGCCTCGTGGGCCAGTACGACTCGCAGTGGCAGGATTCGTTGCGCGACGACTCACGCACGAACGATCCAATCGCGATTCGGGATCCTGAGACGGGGCAATTCCGTCGCGCCCTCGCGCAGGCGACGAACGCGGTGCGGGTGGACTGGCTCGTGTCCTACCATCCCACGCCGGGCACGGTGATCTACGCCGGGTATGGCAACAGCCTAACGGAACCCGATGCCCTCGCCTTTCGCGCGCTGCGGCGTACGAGCGACGGGTTCTTCGTGAAGCTCAGCTACCTCTTCCGGGTGTAGCCAAGCCGAGGTGAGAACGCCGGCGGAAGGGATCTGGACCCCGCCGCCGGCGTTTCGGCGTCCGCCTCGACCCCCGCGTGACGCGGGGCCGCTGCGCCTAGCTCATGGAGGCCCGCCTGGACAGCTCCGCGGGATGCCGCCGGGGTTGCCGACGCGGGCCCGGGCGAGGCATTCCTGGAGC
>DATLKW010000238.1:0-10173 GCA_035538175.1 Gemmatimonadales bacterium
GGGTCGCCGCGCCCGGGGAGGTAGCTGTTCGCGGCGAGGCGCACGGCACCGCCGTTCGCGGTGGGGTCGAACCAACCGGTGAGGGGAGGCATGGGGGAGCGTATTGAATCTAGGCGGCCCGTGGCCCGCGCGCGGGACCCATCGGGGCGACGCGCCGGGACCACCCGGCGCCCGGCACCTCTATATTCCCCGGCAATGCGTCAGGATCACATCCGCAACTTCTGCATCGTCGCGCACATCGACCACGGCAAGTCCACGCTTGCCGACCGGCTGATCGAGCTCACCGGGACGCTCGACAAGCGCCTCATGCGCGAACAGGTGCTCGACACGATGGATCTCGAGCGCGAGCGCGGCATCACGATCAAGCTGAACGCGGTGCGCATGAGCTACCACGCCCGCGACGGACAGCTTTACGAGTTGAATCTGATCGACACACCTGGGCACGTGGACTTCACCTACGAGGTCTCGCGCTCGCTCGCCGCGTGCGAGGGAGCGATCCTGGTAGTGGACGCCTCCCAGGGGATCCAGGCGCAAACCATCTCGAACTTGTTCCTCGCCCTGGATGCCGGGCTCGAGATCCTCCCCGTCTTGAACAAGATCGATCTTCCGGGGGCGGAACCCGACCGTCGGGCGCAGGAGTTGCATGAGCTCATTGGGGCGAAGCCGGACGAGATCCTGCGGATCTCGGCGAAGGAAGGCACGAACGTGCCAGCGCTGCTCGAGGCGGTGGTGGCACGGGTGCCGGCGCCGCCGGGAGATCCCACCGCCCCGCTCCGGGCACTGATTTTCGATTCCTACTACGATCGCTATCGCGGGGCGATCCCGAGCATTCGCGTCGTGGATGGGGTGCTCGCGCCCGGGATGCCGATCGCCTTCGGGGCCCACAAGGACGACGTGTACGACGTGGACGAGGTCGGTTACCTGCAGCTCGGCCACAAGCCGGCCGAGCGGCTGGAGGCGGGCGAGGTGGGGTACTTCGTGGCCAACATCCGCGGCGTGCGCGAGACGCGCCCGGGGGACACCGTGCTCGACGGCGCGCACCGGACGGTCCCGCTGCTCGAGGGCTACCGCGACATCAAGTCGATGGTGTTCGCGGGGCTTTACCCCACCAACGCCGAGCAGTTCGAAGAGCTCCGTGAGGCGCTCGCCAAGCTACAGCTGAACGACGCCTCGCTGCACTACGAGCCCGAATCGTCGGTGGCGTTGGGGTTCGGGTTTCGGTGCGGCTTCCTCGGCCTCCTCCACATGGAGATCGTGCGGGAGCGGCTCGAGCGGGAGTTCGATCTGGACTTGATCAGCACCGTCCCGAACGTGGAGTACCACGTCCACAAGACGGACGGGACGGTCGAGGTGGTGGAGAACCCGAGCCTCTTACCGCACGGCTCGGCCGTGGACCATATCGAGGAGCCCTACGTCAAGGCCCGGATCGTTGCCCCGGCGGAATACATCGGCGCGATCATGAAGCTCGGCCAGGAGCGGCGCGGGGTGTATCGCGCGATGCACTATGTGGATCCCTCGCGCGTCGAGTTCGCCTGGGAGTTTCCGCTGGGCGAGATCATCCTCGACTTCTACGACAAGCTGAAGACCATCTCGCGCGGCTACGCGTCGCTCGACTACGAGTTCCTCGCCTACCGTCCGGCCGAGCTCGTCAAGCTCGACATGCTGCTGAACGGCGAGGCGGTGGACGCGTTCTCGGTCATCATCCACCGGGACAAGGCGTTCGAGTGGGGCAAGAAGGTCGCCGAGAAGTTGCGCGAGCTGATCCCCCGGCAGTTGTTCGAGGTGGTGATCCAGGCGGCGATCGGGACGAAGGTGATCGCGCGCGAGACGATCCGGCCCCTGCGCAAGAACGTCACGGCCAAGTGCTACGGTGGGGACGTCACCCGCAAGCGCAAACTGCTCGAGAAGCAAAAGGAGGGGAAGAAGCGCATGAAGCACGTGGGCACGGTGGAGATTCCGCAGGAAGCGTTCCTGGCGGTCCTGCAGGTTGACTAGTCTCGTCGTCCAAACCGCGTTTCTCGGGGATGTGGTGCTCACGACCCCGCTCTTGACCGTGCTGGCGGCGCGCCACGGGCCGCTGGACGTGGTGACGACGCCGGCGGCCGCGCCGCTCCTCGAGCCCCATCCGGCGGTGCGGCGCGTGATCCGCTACGACAAGCACGGCAGCGACCGGGGGGTGAGGGGGCTCCTGCGCCTCGCCCGAGCGCTGGGAGCGGAGCGCTACGAAGCGGCGTATCTTCCCCACCGATCGCTGCGGACGGCGGCCCTCGCGTGGCTCGCGCGAGTGCCGACGCGCGTGGGGTTCGCGGACGGCTGGCCCGCTTTCTACACCGACGTGCGCCCCCACCCCCAGGGGGCGCACGCGGCCGACCGCCTGCTGGCGCTTGCGGGAGCGGTGAGCGAGCGTCCGGGGCCGTCGCTCGCCGTCACCGACGCGGACCGGGTCGCCACGGCCGCGTTCCTGGCGGCGCACGCCGTTCGCGAGCCGTTCGCCGCCCTCGCGCCGGGCTCGATCTGGGGTTCGAAGCGCTGGCCGCATTTCGCGGCCCTGGCGCGCCGGCTCGCGGAGCACGGCGACGTTGTGGTGGTGGGGGGACGGGAAGACGCGGAGCTCGGCGATGCCGTCGTCGCGGCAGTGGGGGAGGAGGAGCAGCAGGGAGGGCGGCCGGGACGGGCCGTGAACGCCTGCGGCGCGCTCACCCTGCGGCAGTCGGTCGAGGCCATTCGGCGCGCCGGACTGCTCGTGACGAACGACAGCGCGCCACTGCATTTCGCCCAGGCCGTGGGGACGCCGACCGTGGCGATCTTCGGCCCCACGGTGCCCGCGTTCGGCTTCGGCCCTCGGGGGCCGCGTGACCGCGTCGCGGAGCTCGACGGGCTGCCGTGCCGACCCTGCTCGCCGCACGGCCCGCCACGCTGCCCCTTGGGTCATCACCAGTGCATGCGTGGGCTCGCGGTCCAGGCCGTGTGGCTCGCCATCGAGGAGACCGGTGCGCTACGTAGTCGGGATTGACATCGGCGGGACGAACCTGGTCGCCGGCACCGCAGCCGAAGACGGCTCGGAGCTCCTCGGCCTCGTGTCGGAGCCCACATTCCCCGAGCAGGGGGCGGACGCGGTGGTCGCGCGGATCGCCAAGCTCGCGCGCGCCTCGATGGCGGCCGCGCGGGGCAAGGAGATCGCAGGCGTGGGGATTGGCTCACCGGGGCCGCTCGACACAAAGAGCGGGGTGGTGCTGCTGACGCCCAACCTCGGGTGGCGAAACTTCCCGCTGCGCGATCGCGTGTCCCAGGCGCTGGGCCTGCCCGCCACGCTCGACAACGACGCCAACTGCGCAATTTTCGGCGAGTGGTGGCGGGGGGCGGCGCGCGGCTCCGACCATGTCGTCGGGCTCACGATCGGCACGGGGATCGGCGGCGGCATCGTGCTCGGCGGGGCGATCTATCGCGGCGCCTCCGACATCGCCGGCGAGATCGGACACATGTCCATCGATTCGAACGGGCGGCGGTGCAAGTGCGGCAATGACGGGTGCCTCGAGGCGTACGCGTCCGGCCCGGCGATTGCCGCGCGGGCGGTCGAGGGGATCACCCCCGGTGCGCACACCACGCTGCCCCGCTATGTGAACGGCGACCTCTCGAAGATCACGGCGCAGGTCGTATACGAGGCCGCGCACGACGGCGACGAGTATGCGCAAGAGGTGGTCAAGGACACGGCTAAGTTCCTTGGCGCCGGGGTCGCCAGCATCGTGAACATCTTCAACCCCCAGGTCGTGGTCATCTGCGGGGGGGTGACGCTCGCGGGCGACCGCTTGTTCGAGCCGTTACGCGCCGAGGTGGAGCGCCGCTCGTTCCAGCCGGCGGTAGACGTGTGCCGCATCGTCCCCGGCGCGTTGACTGGAACCGCGGGCGTGTACGGCGCCGCGGCCGTGTTCATGCAGCGGACGTGGGGTCGCGTGTGATGCGCGCCGCGCTGAGCCGCGGCGGGGCAGCGGCGACTTGCGCGAGTGGCGCTAGGGTCTGAAGGCGATCCCGCGGCGCGCGTTACCGGCGACCGCGACCGCTTCGACCCCGAGCGCGCACCCCAAGAGCCACGATCGGAGGCGGCGCGGTAGGGCGGCCGCCACTCCCAGCACGGTGAGGCCCGCCACGGCGGTATAGACGTCCACGCGCGCCACGCCGGGGCGAGGCCCGAGGAGCGGATTCGCCTCCCGGAAGCGCCCCCAGCCCTCACGCGCGAGCCCCCGCGTTTGTCCGGCGTCGGCCAACAGGAACGCGGTGAAGACGCTGGCCAGCGCGACGTCCGACCCCCGCCACGCGAGACGCGGTGGGGCTGGCAGCGCACCGCTCAACACCGTGACCCGCAGCGCTGGCTCGATCGGACCGGACAGGCGGAAAGGCAGTGAGGGTCGCCACCGCAGGGCCCCTGGGTCGGAGCGACGCGTCCGGCCCCAAACGCTCTGGACGTTGAGGGAGCGCTGGGCGGCACTCGATCCGGGCAACGCGACCAGCGCCGCAAGGACGAGGACAATTCCCAGGGGGACGTTCGTCAGCGCGCCGTGACCGGGCAAGCGGTGCAGCGTACCACCTCCGCGAGGCTTCTGACTCTCGGCAGCTATTTGACACCCACCATCGTGGGCGGGCCTCGCGGCCGAAGCAGGTCTGCTCGTGCAATGCAACACCTGGGCGCGAGCGCGTCCCTCGTCTGGCCGCTGCTTGAAGCTGCGCCACGTTTGGCGGACCTGCAAGGCGAGGGTTCTGGGGCTAGAATGCAGGAGCCGCTACTCCCAGTGGCGATCCAGGAGGCGACGGAGCACATGCGATCTGGCGACTTGTGAAGCGTCTTGGCGTGGTGGGCTCGATGGTGTGGGACACCATCTACGATCGCGATCCCGCGCGACCGGCGATCGAGGAGTGGGGCGGCATCTCGTACTCGCTCGCCGCGCTCGACGCCACGCTTCCCGACGATTGGCAGATCGTTCCCCTCGTGAAGGTCGGCCGCGATTTGGCGGCGCGGGCGAACGAGTTTCTCGGCACGCTGCGGCACGTTGCGCCGGGGGCCCGGTTCGCCGAGGTGCCGGCGCCCAATAACCGGGTCACGTTGCGCTACTTCGCGCTGGAGCGCCGCTGCGAGCAGATGTCGGGCGGGGTGCCGCCATGGACATGGCCGGAGCTCGGGTCGCAGGTACGGGACTTGGACGCCCTGTACGTGAACTTCATCTCGGGCTACGAGCTCGACCTCACGACGGCGGAGCTCGTGCGGCGGGGGTTCCCGGGCTTCATCTACGCCGATCTCCACAGCCTGTTTCTCGGCAAGGAGGCGGACGGCACTCGGGTGCCGCAGCCGCTCCCGGACGCGCCGGCGTGGTTCAGCTGTTTCGACGTGGTGCAATTGAACGAAGACGAGCTGGCGCAGCTCGGCCCCGATCCCCTCGTCGTGGCAGCCGGGGCGTTGGCGCGGGGTTGCGAGACGTTGGTCGTCACGCTGGGCGAGCGCGGGGCGGCCTACTTCACAGGGCGACCGGTGCGCAGCGCCCGCATTCCATCGGAGGTGTTGCTCGCCCCGGATGGCGATCCCACGGGATGCGGCGACGTCTTCGGTGCGACGGTGGTGGCGTCGCTCCTCGCCGGCCTCGGGCTCGAGGACGCCCTCGCGCGAGGGACGCGGATGGGCGCGCGCAACGTGTCGCACCACGGCGCGACCGGGCTGCGCGACCATCTCCTCGGCCGCCTGTCCACGGTATGACCCGTCTCGTCGAGGTGCCGACGCACTTCGACGATCGCTCGTTCGAGCAATTCGCAGCGGCGTACGCGGCGGCGGGAGACGGAACCCGGCTGCTGTTCGACGCGCACGCGGCGGAATGGGCGTCGCCCTACGGGCTCGTGGGCCTGCTCGCGGCGGGCGAGGCCGCCCAGGCAGGCGGTGCGAGCGGCGCGGAGCGCCCCCTCCTGACGGCGCCGACCCACACCGAGGTCCTCAGCTATTGGACGCGCGCGGGATTCTTTCTGGCGGCGGCCGAACTCTTCGAGATCCACGGCAAGGTCCCGCGCGTGAAGCCCGCGAGCGAGAGCGACGTGCTCCTCCCCGTGACGCCGGTGCGTGCGGCGGAGGACGTGCATGCCGTGGTGTCGAACCTCCAGCAGCGGGCTTCCGCTATCTTGACCTCGGAGCTGGCGCTCGATCCGAAGGCAACGATGGGTTTCGCTATGGCGCTTTCGGAGGCGTGTCAGAATATTGTAGAGCACGCCGGCACCGGCGGCTGGGTCGCGGTCCAGGCGTATAATTGGCGGCGCAAGCTCGCGCGCCGCGTGGTAGTGATCGCAGTGGCGGACGCCGGGGTGGGCTTTCGGCACTCCCTCGAGCCGACGCAGGGCAAGCGCTTTGGTGCGCGCTGGGGTGATGCCGCCGCCCTCGAGGCCGCGCTCATCCAGGGGGTGAGCCGGTTTCGCGATCCCGGGCGCGGGCAGGGGCTCGCCGGGATCCGGCGCTACCTGGCCCGCTGGGACGGCAAGATCGCGATCCGCAGCGGGACGGCGCGCATCGCCATCGTGCCCAAGTGGGATGACGACGTGCCGTTGCAGGAGGGGTTGTCGCCCTTTCCGGGCGCTCAGGTGCTCATCATCATCCCCGAGCAGGGGTCCACGACGCGGTGATACCGCACATCCACGTCCATGCCGTGCTGCAGGAGTCGGTGTCGGAGGTCTGCTTGGACCTCGTCACTCGACCCACCGGCCGCGTGGTGCGCGAGCGGATCGAGCGCGCCCTGGCCACCACGTCGCTCGACGCAGCGGTGACGCGCATCGACTTCACCGGGGTGCGCTGCATCGACTACTCGTGCGCCGACGAGATCGTCGCGAAGCTCCTGGACGACGGGCGCGTGGTGCTCGTGCTCTCCGGGGTCTCCGACGGTCACCGCGAAGCCATCGAGCCGGTCCTCGCGAGCCGCGGGCTGGCCGCGCTGCTCGAGCGGCGCGACGGCGAGCTCGAGGCGCTGGGTGCCCCGGAGGCGGCGGCGGCGCTGGTCGAGGTGCTCGTGGCGCGACGGGTCGCCACGCGCACGCCCGGAGGCACCCTCGCGCTGACGCTCGCGTGACTGGGCCGGGTCGGTGAAACGCCGGCTCGGGTTCTCGACCCGCGCCGTGCACGGCGATCCGGAGGTGCGCCCCGATTGGGCTCCGGTGGTGGCGCCCCTGTTCCAGAGCACGACGTTCACCAACCCGATCGGGTCGCCGCAGGAGGTCATCTATACCCGCTACGGCAACAATCCCAACCACCTGACGATTGCCAAGCGCCTCGCCCTGCTCGAAGGGGGCGAGGCGGCGTTGTTCGTGGGGAGCGGCATGGGCGCCGTCGCCCTCGCCCATCTCGCCGTGCTGCGGCCCGGTGACCATCTGCTCGCCAGCGAGTGGATTTACGGCGGGGTGCAGCGGTTGTTCGCGCAGGAGTTCGGCCGCTTCGGGATCGACGTCTCGCTCGTGAATCCCCTTGAGCAGCGGACTTGGAAGCGCGCCTTGAAGAAGACCACGCGGGCCATCTTCGTCGAGACCCCGACCAACCCCCTGATGCGCGTGCTCGACTTGGAGCCGATCGCGAGCCTGTGCAAGACCGAGGGCCTCGCGCTCGTGGTGGACTCGACGTTCGCGACGCCCGTGAACTACCGTCCCCTCGAGCACGGCGCCGACGTCGTGATTCACAGCGCCACGAAGTACTTGAACGGACACGACGACGTGCTCGCCGGCGCGGTGGTCGGGAGCGAATCCGTGATCGAGGAAGTGCGCAAGCTTTTGCAGGTGTGGGGCCAGGCCTTGGACCCGATGGCAGCGTGGTTGCTCGAGCGTGGCCTGAAGACCCTCGCGGTGCGGGTGACACGACAGAACCAGACCGCCCTCGCGCTGGCCCAGTGGTGCGCGCAGCAGGCCCCCGTAGCCCGGGTGCACCATCCGGGCCTGCCGGGGCATCCCGACCACGCGGTGGCGGCGCGCATCCTCGACGGGTTCGGCGGGATGCTGGGCATCGAGCTCAAGGGTGGGGCGCGGGCAGCGGAGCGGTTCGTGCGCGCGCTCACGCTCGCAGCCCATGCGCCGAGTCTCGGCGGCGTCGAAACGCTCGTCTCGGAGCCGCGGCTCACGTCGCACGCGATGCTCACGCCCGAAGCGCGCGCCCAGGCTGGCATTCCCGATGGGTTCTTGAGATTTTCCATCGGACTGGAGGATGCCGACGACCTGATCGCCGATTTTGCCCAGGCGCTGGCCCAACTGTAAGTGATCAAGTTCACCAATGTCTTCAAGGCCTTCCCGAAGGGGGGGCTCGCCCTGAAGGACGTGTCCTTTCACATCGCGAAGGGCGAGTTCGTGTTTCTGACCGGGCATTCGGGGGCGGGCAAGTCCACCGTCTTGAAGCTCATCTTCGCCGAGGAGCCTGTCACGAGCGGCGAGGTGCGCGTCTCCGGGTTCAACGCCGCCGAGCTGCGGCGCCGCGACGTGCCGATGCTGCGCCGCCGGCTCGGGATCGTGTTCCAGGATTTCCGCCTCCTCGAGGACCGCACCGCCGAGGAGAACGTGGCCTTCGCGCTCGAAGTCACGGGCGCGCGCCGCTCCGCCATTCCCGCGCGGGTCATGCGCGTACTCACCCAAGTGGGCCTCGCGGCCAAGGCGCAGGCCTATCCCCGTGAGCTCTCAGGCGGCGAGCAGCAACGCGTGGCGATTGCGCGTGCCCTTGTGAACGAGCCCACCGTCCTCCTCGCCGACGAGCCGACGGGCAACCTGGACGAGCGCGCCACGCGAGGCGTCTTCCAGCTGTTGCGCGACATCAACGCGAGCGGGACCGCCGTGGTGATGGCTACGCACGACTTGGATCTCGTACGCCAGGCCCCCTACCGGGTGATCGAGCTCCAGGAGGGTGCGCTCGTCTACGACTCCGTGGTGGACGAGCCGCGCGACCGGGCCGTGTCTCCGTGAACCTGACGGTCCGCGAGGCCCTCCTCGCGTTTCGGCGGGCGCCGCTCCTCTCGGCGCTGTCGGTCACGACGATTGCATTCTCGCTGTTCGTCGTCGGGCTCTTCGGGCTCGTCGCGGTGAACCTCCAGGACGCGCTGCGCAGCGTGGCGGAGCGCGTCGAGATCGTGGCGTACGTGCTGCCGGGCACGCCGATCGAGACGATCACACTCGCGGAGAAGGACATCGAGGCGTTTCCCGAGGTGCAGGCGGCCGCCTATGTGAGCGAGGACTCGGCGCTGGCGCGGGCGCGCGCGGAGCTCGTCGAGTTCCGGGACGTCCTGCAGGAGCTCGAGCGCAATCCGCTGCCCGCCTCGGTTGAGGTGAAGCTCAAGCCGGGGTTTCGGGACGCGGACCACGTCAACGAGGTCGCGGACCGGTTGCGGGGGTTCGGCTTCGTGGACGACGTGCGGTTCGGGCGGGACTGGGTCGAGAAGCTCGACCGCCTGCGGCAAATCGCCGCCGCCGTCGGCCTCGTCGTGGGGGCGGCGTTCGCCGTCGTCGCGATCATCATCATCGGGACCACCATTCGCATGGCCGTCCTGCAGCGCAGCCGCGAGATCGCGATCATGCGCCTCGTGGGGGCGACGGACGGCTTCATCCGCCGGCCATTCCTTCTCCAGGGGGCGATCAAGGGGTTGTTGGGCGGCCTCGTAGCGATGGGACTGGCGTTCGGGGCGTATACGCTCATCAACCGGTTGCTGATCCACGCGGCGTTCTTCTCCCGGGAGCAAGCGCTCGCCATCATCGCGTTCGGCACGCTCATCGGCCTCGCGGGGAGTGCGGCGTCCGTGGGGCGGCATCTGCGGCGGGTGTGAGGCGCCGGGGGTGACCGCCGGTCTTGCCCGCCCGGGCCTGGTGCTTGTGGCGTGCGCCGCGCTCGCCGCGACGCCACTTCCGGGACAGCGTCCCCAACCCTTTGACCAGCAGCTGCGCGACAACCAACAGCGGCTCGAGACCATTCGGCGCGAGCGCTCCGACGTGGAACAAGAGCTCGAGCGGCTGCGCACGCAGGCCCATTCGCTCGCCGACGAGCTGTCCAATCTCGAGCGCCAGAAAGAAACCACGAACCGGATCGTGAACGAGCTCGACCGGCAGATCAACGGGCTCTCCAACCAGATCGACCGGACCACCGCCGACTTGCTGCTCGCCCAGAACGCACTCGCCGAGAAGCGCGCGGTCCTC
>DATLKW010000239.1:0-2942 GCA_035538175.1 Gemmatimonadales bacterium
CTGGAGAACTCGCCCCCGACCCCAAAGAGGAGGTTCACCGTCGCCGCGACGTCGGCCGCGCGCGCGTGCTTCAACCGGATGACGAAGAGCTGAACCGGGGCGCCCTGCCCGCTCACACCGGGCGGCGTGCCCGCCCCTCCCCCTGCGCCCCCGAGCGAGGGACGGGCTTGGGCGAGCCCGATGCGGAAAAAGGTGGAGTCCTCCGTGAACTCGAGGCCTTGCGCCTCGACGAGCCCTTTCAAGAGCGCTCGCACGCCGCCCCGTGGCACGGGCGCCGGGGTCTCAAGCGAGACCCGGACGGGTTGGATCGCCCCGACTAGCACCGGCTTCGCGAGGTAGCGGCCGAGTGCCTGGATGACGCCCCGGAGGTCGGCGTCCACAAACCGCACGGCAAGGCTGTCGTTCAGTGCTCGCACCGCGGCGGTATCCTGCCCCGCAAGATCCACGGACTGGGCGATGGCCAGCACCAGCATGGCAACGACCTCCACCGCGAATTCCCTCGCCCTTCGACTCGTCACCGCCACGGCTCCCTTACCGTCAGCGTCCACGTGGTGTCCACGCCCCTGATGACTACCTGATCCCGCGCGATGCGTTGGACACGCAGTCCCGCGATCGACTCGCCCCGTCGCACCGGACGGGGACCATCCACACCGGAGAGCCCCTCGACGAGGGCAGTGGGATCGCGCCCGCCGTCCCAGACGATCCCAACGAGGGCGAGCGCCGGCTTCGGTGGACGGGGCGCAGCGAGCTGGGCAAGCCGCACCGGGTCGTACGGGATGTCCGCTGGCCGCCGCGCAAATCGGAACGGATCGCGCCGGACGAGCGCGGCGACGAGGGAATCCCGTGGCGCCGACCGCTTGATCGTCGCGGGGGTGGGCGCGAGACCCACGGGCGGTGGCAGCATGACGTGCCCAAGCGGCGACACGACGAGGTGGACTCCGAGTGCGAGGCCGAGCGCCCCCGTGGCGACGAGCGACACGTTCACTCCTGGGGCCGTCATTTGGCCTCCTCGTCGGTCCCCGTGACGGGTGCCCCGTGGTCGAGGAACCAGCCCGCCACGGTCAGCTCGACGCGC
Source organism: Gemmatimonadales bacterium (assembly GCA_035538175.1). Lineage (GTDB taxonomy): Bacteria > Gemmatimonadota > Gemmatimonadetes > Gemmatimonadales > GWC2-71-9 > AG41. The sequence goes on from DATLKW010000239.1 coordinate 1,076, forward strand.
AGGACCTCCGGCATTCGGTCCGAGGCCCCCGCGTCTACGGGGGTGACCCGCAGCTCCCGGAGCGAGAGCGCGAGCGGACTGAACTCGAGCGCCGCGAGCACACCAGCCAGTCCCCGGATGTCGCACTGAAACGCTGCCCGGAGCGTGGCGCGGTGCAACCGGCCGGCCCTGATGGAGTCGGGCAGGGGGTCGACGCGCTCGAGCTTCGCCTGGTGGTCTGAGACGGCGTGGTTCACGCGGGCCGCGAGGTCCGCCACGGCCTCGGTCGTCGACGTGCCGCTCAAGATCTTGGGCGCGAGGCCGACGAGCGCCTGGCCGAGCCGCGCCGCTGAATCGCGCAACTCGGGGGCTTCCGCCAGGTCGGCGCGGGCCCGCGCGAGGAGCGCTGCCCGGTCCCGTAGCCTCGTTTCGGCCGCGACCACGCTCCGCACGCCCCAGGGCACGCCGCGCAGGAGGAGGACCGCTCCGAGGACCGTGGTACCGCCCAGGATCAGCGCCCGGCGATCGCGCTCGGTCACGATCCGTCCTCGCTCACGTGTCCTCCGTCCCTCCCGAAGAGGATCGTGAAGCGCTCCCACTCCCGCCCGCCGATCGGTTCCCGCACGGCCGGGCCGCTGAGACGCACGGCGGGGAGGGTTCCGAGCCGATCGAGGCGCGCGACCACATCCGTCGCGCGTCGCGCCGCCCCGACGAGCACACCGCTCCCGCCCGCGTTCCAGGCAAGGCTGGTGAACACGCTCGAGTCCGGCAGTGCGTCGGTAACGACGGCGAGGAGGCCCAGCCCCCGCCCGCGCTCGCGCTCCGCTACCGTGATCGCGTTGAGCGCGGTCGCGGCGTCCCGGAGCTCGCGCCGCGCGTCAAGCACCGCGGCGAGGGGCTGCTGGAGCGCCGCGAGCTCATGCTCCACCACGCGGCGCTCCCACGCGAGGCGCCCGAGAAAGAGGGCTCCGGTCCCGACCCAGATCGCGAGGGCCGCGCTGGCGAGCGCGCGGCTCCGGCGCCGGGCCACTCGCTCGCGGCGCTTCCGTTCGGAGCGCGGCAGGAGGGCGAGCGGTGCGGCCTCAGCTGCTGGGACGATGGTCTCGAGCCACAGCCCCGCGGCGCGGGCACCCGCGGCGATCGCCTCGACATGATGCGCATAGCCGCCGCGGCCGGAACGTACACGCGGTCTTGCGGGATCAGTGCTACCCATCCGTCGTCGGTGCGCCGCAGCTCCCAACGTTGCTTGTCGCTGCGATGATGGGTCTCGACCTGCTGCTGATTGAGCTCCACGCGGTAGTCCACTCGGACTTGCGCCCAGCCTTTGTCACGCTTCAACTCCAACTTCTCGACCTGAAGCTGGTCGAAGATGACAACCGGCTGGGAGAGAGCGGTAAAGTCCCCGCTTTTCAAAACGGCTGCTGACTCGTTGGTAAGGTCGGTGATGGCTTGGGCGACATCTTTTGTGACAGGCTTGGCGCTGGGAGTCGAAGAAGCAATCGCAATGTCTTCCGGAAGTTGAAACGGAGTTGGCGGGGAGTCCGAGCGATCACGCGTGGAGACGCGGGTTGATGGTTGTGATGCTGCTGCGCTGACCGCCGGCTCTTCCGGGTCGGTATCGTCCGTAATTCTACTTACCATTGCCTGGCTTGCGCTGGCTTTGTTGATGCGCTCGAGCGGCCTGTGCAGCGCTGCGACCTCGCTCGACGATGCAACTATGTAGCGATAGAAGCGGGGCCGTCCTCGACGGCGCCAGTAGTCGGCGTCGTATTGCTGCGTCAGAAGACCGGAACCGAGCGAGCTGTAGAACGAATGCTCGGAAGGATCGACCACCAGCCCCACGTGTCCGCGCCAGACGATGAGGTCGCCCGGCTGCGGGCTGCGCACC
>DATLKW010000240.1:0-1863 GCA_035538175.1 Gemmatimonadales bacterium
TGCTGTGGCTCGCCACCATCGCGCTCGCGACCGTCGGCAACAGCGTCTGGTTCGACAAGCTGCGGCGGATGAACTGGGCCACCTTCTGGTCCTGGCTCGTGCGGATGAACGTCTCGGGCCTCACCGTCGGGTTCCTCATCAAGTGATCTGCGGCAGTGGGGGGGTCGTGATTCGAGTCACCGAATCTGACCCCCCGGGGCGTTTATCTGGTGTTCCATGCGCGCCCTCTGGATTATCACCGCTCTCGTGTACCTCGGCGGCAGCTCGGCCGCCCCCGCCCAACGCCGCATTCGCCTCGGTCCCACCTACGGTTCACTCAGCCTCGAGGACGCCTCCGGCACGAGCCACAGTTTCTCAGGGTTCGGGGGCGCGGTCGCCCTCATCACGGGCGACGATGGCGAGACCGGAATCGCGATCACACGTTACTCGGACCTCTCGACTGACAACGTTGCGCGTAGCCTTACCCTCTTCGCATTTGACTCCTACTACTACCCGGTCGGCACGCGCGGCGCGCTCGCGCCGTTCGCCACCACGACGCTCGGCCTCGCTCGCGTAAGCGAATCGTCGTCGATCTGCGTCCTCTTGAGCTGCCGTGACACGGTGTCGACAATGAGTCACTTTGCGCTGGCGTTCGGACTCGGCCTCCGGGTGAACCTCGACAACGAGGCCGCCGCCACCGTGACGGGCCGCTTCCTGCAAGTCCCCGGGACTCAGATCCAGGGCCTCGAGGCCGTGGCGAACGCCTCCATCACTCTCGGGGCGGTGCGCCGCGGGTCGTTTCTCGAGGGCACGGCCGGGCCCGCGGTCGGCGCTCTCATTCCCGTCTCGGGCGCGCTACGCGCCCGCGCGCCCTTCGTCGGCGCTCGGTTCCGGCGCGACAAGCCCAATGGCACCAGCCTGGGGCTCCAGCTCGACTTTGCGCCCCTCGAGCTCACCGGCACGTGCCCCTCCACTGGGTGCGACGTCAACGCCATCCTCTTCGCCCCGGGTTACGAGGCGTCGGTGCGCCCACCCTGGGGCCGCCTGTACGGGGAAGTGGGCTTGCTCCTCGCCGGCGTCTACTCGCAAGGTCCCGATCGTGGGATCGCCGAGGGGGCACACGGCGGGATCGGCGTCGACTTGGACGCGGGTGCGCTCTTGTGGAACTTCAACTCCCGCCTCCTCTGGCTCCAACGCCGCGGCGGGGACAACGTGTTCGGCATCGAACTCGGCGTGAGCCTCTCCCTAAACCTCGGACACCCGAAGGCCCCGAAGTAGCCCGGAGCGATGGGAAGGCGCTACGACTTGGGGCGCTCCACGCTCGCCCCCATTGAATCCCGGAACTCGTTGTCGCATATTGACTCCCATGCGCGTCACGACCTGGGCTGAATACGGGCTCATCGTCTCCCTGAACCTCGCCAAACAGGCAGGACAGGGACCGGTGGCGGCGCGCGAGCTGGCCGAGCAGGAGCGGCTGCCCCACGACTACGTCGAGCAGATCCTCCTGCGGCTCCGGCGCGCGGGCCTCGTCGAATCGGTCCGGGGCGCCCGGGGCGGCTACCTCCTGGCCCGCGAGCCGCAGGCCATCTCGGTCAAGGACGTGATCGAGGCCTCCGAGCACGTCACCTTCGAAGTCAACTGCGACCTCCACCCCGTCGACCCGCAGCGATGTAGTCGGGAGGCGTCGTGCAGCATCCGGCCGGTCTGGCGCGAGCTGGAACACCGCATCAACGATCTCTTGGCCGGTATCTCGCTCGCTGACCTCACGCACGACGAACCCGAGTTGTACCACATCGCCGGGGCCGTGGCGGGGAACTAACCCCGCCATCCCGCTTGTTTTTTTTGGACTGAAACCCGACCGTTACTGTCGGGTTTAACCGGATT
>DATLKW010000241.1:0-7902 GCA_035538175.1 Gemmatimonadales bacterium
GGCGGCTCGAAGTGCGGGCGCCGGGATACAAGTCCTTCGATACGACGCTCGTCGTCACGGCAGGTAGCACGCTCACACTGGGTCGAATTACTCTCCCGGTCGGTGAGCCGAGACCGTGAGGCGGCTGATCCTCGGCATCAGCTTGATCGCGGCGGCGGCGGCGCCGATCCGCGCCCAAACCGAAACCCGCGACTCGCTCCACCAGGCCCGGGAGCTCTATGAGCGACTCGAGCTCGAGCGAGCGCTTGCGGTGCTCCGCCACGTCGTCTCACAGAGTTGGCCATACGCGATCACCGTACCTCAGCGGGTCCAAGCGTACGCTTACCTCGGCGCGTCCTTCGCCCTGATCGGCGCCCGCGACAGCGCGCTGCTGTACTTCCGGGCCGCCATCGAGCGGGATCCGTTTGCCGACTTGGATGCGCAGCGCTTCACGCCGGCGCAGCTGACACTGTTCCGACAGGCGCGGCTCCTCACGTTCGTGGTCGCGGTTCGCCCGGTGGCGGCGGCGCGCATCGATCCCCGGACGGAGCGGGCCACCTTCACGGTCGTGACTACGCACGCGGCATCGCTGCGAATCGAGCTGCGACCCGCCGGCGGGCAGGCTGCCACCGTGCTGTTTCTCGGTGCCAACGACGGCGTACGGGACGTGCCGTGGGACGGCCTACTGGTCGATGGGCATCTCGCCCCGCCCGGCCGATACGAACTCGTCGTCGTCGGTCGCAGCACCCTGGTCAATCGCTCTGACTCGACGCGCGTCTATTACGGCGTGACGCACGAACGGCCGCCGCTCGAGGACACCCTCCCAGACCTTCGCCCGGCGGACCTGCTGCCGGAACGACTAAGCCGGTCGGCAGGCCGCGGAGACCTCTTGAGAGGCCTGGGGGTGGCGGCTGCAGCGCTCGTCATCTCGAACACAGCCGCGAACGGCGACCTAGGACACAGCGGGTCGTCGCTGGCGATCGGGGTCGCCGGCGCGGCGACGATCGCGGGCATCACGGGGTACCTGCATGCTCGCCGGGAGGACGTCCTTCCCACGAGCATCGAGGAGAACAAGCGGCGCCAGGCCGCGCGGGCCGCAGCGAACGCAGTCGTCGCGCAGCGCAACGCCGCGAAGCTGGCACAGACCGTTCTTGTCATCGCGCCTGCAGCGGGGATGGGTCCGTGATCCCCGGTGGTAGCGCCGTCGCCGCAGCCGGAAGCATTCTTTGCCTTTCGCTAGCGCCGGCCGTCGGAACCACGCAGCTGGCCGTCTCGGGCGCAGCGTTGGCATCGCTCTTCGAGCATCAGGTCGACATCGGTTACGGCGTGGAAGGGTCGCACGGTCTGGTGTTAGGTGCAGAGGGTGCACTTGACTTTCGGTCGCGCCTAGAAATCCGGATGCACGCCGCCGGCGGGTCGCTATCTACCACGTCGGCGGGAGCTCAGAATCGGGACGTGGGCGAGGTCGGCATACAGGGTCGCGTGCTCGCCGCGCGGTGGCTCGTGCTCCTGGCGGGTGCGACGTCGCGTACTTATTCGACCGTGCTCGCGCGGCAGCGCTGGACCATGGTGGAACTCGGGGCGGAGGCGCGCGTCGACTTCGCCACGAGTCCGGTGCGGAGCGTCCTGCGCGGCGGTCTGCTTCCCCTCGTCGCGGTGCACGGTCTGTCCGGACCCGACGTCGCGCTGACGGCGGCGGCGGGGGTCGAATACCTCGGCGGGCTCGTTACCGGCGGGCTGCTCTACGGGCTCGAGCGCTACGACTTTCCGGATCGCGGAGCAGGGCGTCGCTTGGAACAGGTCAGCACGCTCACGTTGCGTTTCGTGGTGCACCGCCGCGGCCGCACCACGTGGCCATGACGCCCGTTCGCGCTTACACGGGCGGGCGGCGATTCAGCCGGCGCGGAGCTAATGGGACGTTGCGAAATGACCCCACTCTTCGCGCAGCGCGACGCGCATAAGGTCCGCTGGACGCCGATCATCACTGCCAAGCGCCGACTCCGACATAGAGCGCTGGTCCCCTGGTGGTCCCCCGGAGCGACGGCCCACGAGGCCCAAAACGCCGACTCCCGATACAACGCCGCCGCGGAACTCGCGACATACTGACCTCGGGTTGTCGTTGCCACCTCGTCCCCCTTCACCCTTCAAGGTTGACCTGAACTCGGGTCAACGTGCACAATTCGATATGCGCCGCCTCCTGATTTCGATGCTCGTGCTCGGTCTCGCCTGCCGCGGCGCGAAGGCCCCAGCGCTCGCGCCGCCGCCGGTCTTGATGCCGCCTCTCGCACCGGCGCCGCCCGACGGCGCGGCAGCCGCGGCAACCGCCGCAGCCGCCGCAGCGCCGGCGCCGGCCCGCAGTCCTCTCGTGGCGGCCGACTGGCCGCTCAACCAGCTCGTGACCCCCCGTGTCGCCGCGCACGCGATGGTCGTCACGTCGCACCCGCTCGCCAGCGACGTGGGCGTGGAGGTCCTGCGTCGCGGCGGGAACGCCGTCGACGCGGCCGTGGCGGTCGCCTTCGCGCTGGCGGTCGTGCATCCGGTGGCGGGCAACCTTGGCGGCGGCGGCTTCATGATGATCCGGATGCGGGACGGGACCGTGCGCGCCCTCGACTTCCGCGAGACCGCTCCCACTGGGGCGACTCGCGACATGTACGTCGACACGGTGGACCGCGCCACCAGGGGGTCATTGACGGGGCATCGGGCGGTGGGCGTGCCGGGCAGCGTGGCGGGACTGTTCGACGCCCATCAGCTGTTCGGGCGGCTGCCGTGGGCGGAGCTCGTGGCGCCCGCCGTCCGCCTCGCCCGCGACGGCCACGTGCTCGATGAGCCACGCAGCCGGCAAATCGGTCGCGAGGTGGAGCGGCTCGGTCGGTTTCCGGCGTCGCGGGCCCAGTTTCTCGTGAACGGCGCGGCGCCCGCCGCGGGCACACGCTTCGTGCAGGCCGACCTCGCGCGCACGCTGGAGCTCCTGGCCGATAGCGGGCCCGACGTGTTCTACCGCGGGGGGATCGCCGCGCTCATTGTGCGCGAGATGGCGCGGGGCGGGGGGCTCGTGACGCGCGAGGACTTGGCGGGCTACCGCACCAAGTGGCGGACGCCGATCGACATCACCTACCGCGGCTACCACGTCTACACGATGTCCCCACCGTCGGGGGGCGGGGTCACGCTGGCGGAGATCTTGAACGTGATGGAGGGCTACTCCCCGCTGCCGCGGTTCGGGAGCGCGGGGCTGATGCACCTCCAGATCGAGGCCATGCGCCGCGCCTACGCCGACCGGAACGTGTACCTCGGCGATCCCGACTTCGTCGCGATGCCGCTCGAGCGCCTCTTATCGAAGGAGTACGCTGGACGACTGCGCGCCGAGATCGATCCGCATCGGGCGACGCCCGCGTCGGCGGTGGCGGGCACCCGCTCGGAAGGCACCAACACGACGCACTTCTCCGTGGTCGACCTCGAGGGCAATGCCGTCTCTTGCACCACCACCCTGAACAACGACTTCGGCAGCGCGGTGACCGTGGCGGATGCGGGGTTTCTCTTGAATGACGAGATGGACGATTTCACCACGGCGCCGGGGCGACCGAACCTGTTCGGGCTGATCCAGGGGGCGGCCAACGCCATCGCGCCGGGCAAGCGCATGCTCTCCGCCATGACGCCGGCGATCGTGCTCGGGCCCGGGGGCGACGTCGTGCTCGTGCTGGGATCGCCCGGCGGGTCGCGCATCCCGACGGCGGTGTATCAGGTGATCAGTGACGTGATTGACCAGGGGATGGGGTTGGCGGACGCGGTGGCCGCTCCCCGCCTCCACCACCAGGCCCAGCCCGATGTCGCGGCCTTGGAGCGCGACGGGTTCGTGACGGCGTCGATCGATTCGCTCGTCGCGATGGGGCACGCGCTGACGACCTGGAACTACAAGACCGAAGTCAACGCCATCGGGCGCACCGCCGCCGGCTGGGTTGGTGTGGCCGATCCCCGGCGCGGCGGCGGCGCGGCCGGCTACTAGCGGCCGGGCGTCGCTAGGCGCGCTTCAGGGTGAGTGGCGCGTTCAGCTTGATCGTGATCGCCGCGCCTTTCGGGATCACGATGTCGATGCTGCGCGTGGCGCGCGCGACGGCTGCCCCCGCGGCGGCTCCGACGGCTCCGCCAATCAGGGTCCCCTTCGCGTTCTTACCGAGGAGCCGGCCTACGAGCGCTCCCGCGACGGCCCCGCCCCCCACCTTCTCGGCGTCACCGGTGGTCACGCCGCGTCCTTTCATCACGGTGTCTTTCGCGACGACGGACGCATCGATCGCGTAGCTCTGGCCGTGCACGGTCACGCTCGAGACGTTGAGCTCAAGCTGGCCGTTCGGGCCCGGGTTGGAGGTGGCGATCGTCCCCGACACGGTGGAGCCCTTCGGGATCACGGTGCGCCCCGAGGCGTCGTGGACGTCCGCGCTGACGCTGGCGCTGAACGCGTCGCCGGCTTTCACCGCGCGCGTAGTGATCGTGTCATTCGCGGCGAGCGGCACGCTCGTCCCCGCGGCAAGCCGGAGCGGCGCCGCGGCCACGGGCTTCGGGGCCCGCGCCTTCTCGGGCTCGCGGGTCGCCCGCTCCTGCGCGCGCGCCGGTACGTCCTTCATGGCGGCGGTCGACTCGGTGGGCGCGAGGGTCAGGTTGCGTGCGGTCGAGTCGGGAGATTGACTGGTCTGCTCGCCTTTAACACACGCGAGCAGGGCGACGCCCGCCAGGGTGGCGATGGAGAATAGGGGAGTGCGGAACATAGGATCCTCTCTAGAAATGTCGCGTGCGAGTAATATAGACGAGGTCCCACGAAATCCCACGCGGTGACGCCGTACCGAGTCCCCCGCCCCCATCCCCGTCCGCGCCCCCGCCCGTTACAACCGGCTTTTCAGCGATTCCGGCGTGAGGCCCTGAAGCCAGCTCGCAAGCAGGGTGAACCGATCGGTTACGAGCAGGACGCCGAGCAAGATCAGAAGCACCCCGGCGCTTCGCTCGACCCAGGCGAGGTAGGGTCGGAAGCGTTGGAACCAGGCGAGGAAGCGCTCGAGCGCGAGCGCGGTAGCGACGAACGGCACGGCGAGGCCGAGCGAGTAGGCGGCGAGCAGCGCCGCCCCGTGGCCCACGCTGACGTCAGCCGCCGCCAGGGTGAGGATGGCGCCGAGAATCGGCCCGATGCACGGGGTCCACGCCGCCCCGAACGTGACCCCCACAAGTGCCGAGCCGAGGTAGCCGAGCGGTTTGCTGGCGAGCTGGACCCGGCGCTCACGCAGCAGGGCACTCGGCCGCAGGACGCCGAGCAGGTAGAGCCCGAAGAGGAGCACGAGCGCGCCGCCGATACGGCCGATCCAGACCTGTGAGCGGAGCAGCAGCACGCCGAGGGCGGACGCCGTGGCGCCGAGGGCAATGAAGATGCCGGAAAACCCAGCAACAAACCACAGCGCGTGGACGAGCGCGGCGCCGCGCCGGGCGGAGAGCTCCTCGAGCGTCAGGCCCGTGAGGAACCCCACGTAACTCGGGATGAGCGGCAGGACACAGGGCGACAGGAAGCTCAGCAGGCCGGCGACGAAGGCGATGGCGAACGACGGCGTCACCCGCAGAAGCACACCGCCGAGACGACCGTTGTCCAGCGTCCCTCCTCCCCGCACTCGGCCGAGGAGGTGACGTTCATGGTGCGGACAATCTCGCCAGAGAGGAGCCATTGCTCGCGGCGCTCGTCCCACGCCCGCTCGGGGTCGAACGGCACGCCCAGCACGGTGGCGAGCATCGACGCCGCGAGGTCTTCGGCGTACTCGCCCGACATCACCTCGTTCTGGCCGTAGCTGTGGTGCTCGGAGATGTAGCCGTGGTGGGACGGGTCGGCGGGCATGGCGACGCCGATGGACGCGGCCACGAGGCGGCTCGGCTCATTGGTGGCCGATTCCGCGATGACGGCGAAGACGACCTGGCCGGGTTTCATCAGCGAGAGGCCTTCCTCGCGGTCGACCAATTCGCAGTGGGGGGGGAAGATCGAGCTCACGCGCACGAGATTGAAGTTTGCCAGATGCGCGTCCCGCAGCGCCATCTCGAAGCTCGTCAGCTTTTCCTTGTGCCGGCCAACGCCCTTGGTGAGAAAGGCCTTGGTGGGCACGAACAATCGCGAGTCGATCAATTCGGTCACCTCGCCCGCTAAGTGTTCGTCCGCCGACGCCCCCGAGCGGGGGCGGTCACGACTCGTACCACACGGCGGGGCCCAGGGCCACCGGCGGCTCCGGGTCGCCCGTGCGCTCGGCGGCGGTCCGCATGACCCGTTCGATCACCGCCGCGGGTGAGAGCGCGGTCTCCCGAACCTCGATCCGGGCCTGCCCCCGCTCCTTCCCGCGCACGACGAGCATGTAGCGCGCCGTGAAGACGCGCAACCGGCCGCCGCCGTCGGCCGTCCGACACGCGACCACCGCCGTGCCCCATTCCCGCCCTTCGCGCTTCCACGGGCGGAACAGGTAGATGGTCTCGATCTCGGAGGGCGTCACGCGCTGGGCGACGGCCTCGGCGAGCTTGGCCCACCCCGGCCCGCGGCCGGGCGCTAGCGGAGCACGCTCGCCGGAGCCGCCGCCTGCTCCCATCGCTCCACGTAAAAGCGCAGCACGTGCATGAAGTCCTGGGCGTTCGTGACGACGCCGTACGCCTGGTGGGTCCCGCGGTCCCGCAGTTTGTTCACGACGAACTCGGTTTGATCGACGCAGATCGTCGTGAGGGGCCGGACGTCTTCGGGGCGCTCAGCGTCGACGAACGCGGGGAGCATGTTGCCCACGGCGATGGCGTGCAGGGCGGTCGCCACGAACACGGCGAACGTGGCCTGCGCCGTGCGCGCCCGCATCGCGTCTTGGGCCGCCAGGGTGTCCGCGAGCACTTCCGGGAGCGGCCCGTCGTCGCGAATCGAGCCGGCGAGGACGAAGGGCACGTTGTGCGTCACCAGGGCGTGCATGATCCCCCCGGTAACGAGCCCCTCGCGCACGGCGGCGGCGATCCCGCCCACGCGGCGGATCGCGTTGATGGCGCGCATGTGGAGGGCGTGGCCGCCCTCGACCCCCTGCCCCGAACTCGTCATCCCGAGCGTGGTGCCGAAGATCGCGGCTTCGAGATCGTGGACCGCCACGGCATTGCCGCCGAGGAAGGCCTGGACGTAGCCGTTCTGGACGAACCAGACCATGTCCTCGCGGGCGCGCGCGTGCACCAGGGCGGGCCCCACGACCCAGAGGATTTGGCCGCCCTGGCGTTTCTCTTCCCCGAGGAGCTGGGCCAGCACGGTGTAGTCGACCGGTCGCTCGCGCGAGACAGCCGTCTGCATGAACCCGAACTCGTTGGCGCTGTGGACGCCTCCGAGGAAGCCCTCGGTGTGCACGAAGATGCCTTCGCTGCCGTCCTCCGCGGTGCCCACGGCCACGAGCTGTCCGCGCCGCACGCGGCGCGGCTCCGTGACGATCAGGTCCCCGGTCCCCTGCTGCACGATGACGCAGTCCATGCGCGGCAAGCGGGGCCGCCGCCACGTGCCCGCCGCCCGAACGTAGGTCGGGAGGTTCGTCGTCGAGAAGAAGCGATCGGGGAGGACGCCGTCGGCCGGCGCGGGGTCAAACCGGGCATCTGGCGCCCCTGCGAGTGGCGGCGCGTCGAAGCTGGGCGGGCGATACTGAAACCGGGGACGGCTGGTCACAGAGGGAGAAACCTAATGCGGACCGCCGAATTCGGAATGCGGAGGCCGCGCGACGGTGGGCCGGCGCACGCGCGCGGGTGGCACCCACGCCTCAGAGCAGCGAGCCGGGATCGCGATCGACGATGACGCCACCGCGCGGGCGCGCACCCCACGCGCGCACCGCGCGTCCCAGGGCGCGTCGCTCCGTGGCTTTGACGAGCACGTGCCAGCGCCAGCGACGCTGGAGGCGAGCGATCGGG
>DATLKW010000242.1:0-6009 GCA_035538175.1 Gemmatimonadales bacterium
CGCATCCGTTGCGGGGCGGGGTGCGCAGCTTCGGGTCGATCTTCGGCGGCGGCCGGGTCGACATCCCCACCGACGACGACCCGACGGCGATCCGCGCAGCCCTCTGGTATGCGACCGACCGGCGCTACAAGGCGGCGGTCGAGCAGCTCACGTGGGTGAAGACCAATGCGGAAGTGGGGGTCGCCGCCGAGGACCCCTCGCCTGACTTCTCCGCCGAGCCGCGGGAGAGCTACACCGAGGCCGTCGTACACTCGAGCGTCGAGCGGCGCGCCTGGGAAGAGAAGCTGCGCCGTTACACGGCCCCGTTCGCCCGCTACGGCGACATCTACGAGGGCAGCGCCACGTTCATCGCCGAGGACGAGACGCGCTGGTATACGAACAGCGAGGGCTCGGCGATCCAGACGTCGCGGCCGATCTACCGCCTCTACATCGCCGCGTTCTCGAAGGCCGACGACGGGATGGAGTTGCCGCGCTACGAGTCGTACTGGGCGTTCACGCCCGAGGGCCTGCCGTCGGACCGGACGGTGCTCGCCGCCGTGGCGAAGATCATCGAGGACCTGCACGCGTTGCGGCACGCCCCGTCGCTCGAGCCCTACACCGGCCCCGCCATCCTCTCGGGGCGCGCCAGCGCCGTGTTCTTCCACGAGGTATTCGGCCACCGCGTCGAGGGGCACCGCCAGAAGCTCGAGCTCGAGGGGCAGACGTTCAAGAAGAAAGTGAACGAGGCGGTTCTGCCCGCCAGCATGTCGGTCGTCTTCGACCCGACGCTGCGCCACCTCGGCGCGACCGATCTCGCGGGGTTCTACCGCTACGACGACCAGGGCGTGAAGGCGCGCCCCGTGACCGTTGTCGACCACGGCATCCTGAAGACGTTTCTCATGGCGCGCTCCCCGATCGAGGGGTTTGCGAGCTCGAACGGGCACGGCCGGGCGCAGCTGGGGTTGAGCCCGGTGGCGCGCCAGTCCAACCTGATCGTCGAGACGACGGACCCCAAGTCCCGTGCCGAGCTGCGGCGGATGCTCATCGACGAGGTGCGGCGGGAGAACAAACCGTACGGCCTCCTGTTCGACGACATCGCGGGGGGCTTCACCATCACCATGCGGGTCATCCCGAACGCCTTCAACGTCCTCCCAGTGATGGTGTATCGCGTGTTCCCCGACGGGCGGGAGGAGTTGGTGCGCGGCGTCGACTTCATCGGCACGCCCCTCACGACCTTCAGCAAGATCGTCGCGGCGGACAACGACGTGCAGGTCTTCAACGGGCTCTGTGGCGCAGAGTCCGGCTGGGTGCCGGTGTCGGCGGTGTCGCCGGGCGTGCTGCTGTCGCAGGTCGAGGTGCAGAAGAAGTTCAAGTCGCAGGAGCGCCCCCCCATCCTGCCACCCCCCTCGGACTCGGTCCCGGCCACGCCGTGAGCCTCCGTCGTCGCGTGGGGGTCGCCGCGTTCGCGCTTTCGCTCGTCGGGGCGAGTGGCCGAGCGCAGGCGCCGTCGCTCGACCCGCTCGGGCGCGCGCTGCGCGACGAGCTCGCCCGCTCGATGGCCGAGCTCCGACTCGATACGCTCCCCCGACCCTATTTCCTGGCCTACCGGGTGGAGGAGATCGAGATGAGCGATGCGGCGGCGAGTCTCGGGAGCCTGGTGCGGGGCGTGGACTCGCACACGCGCACGCTGGCGGTGGAGCTGCGGGTCGGCGACTACGACTTCGACAACACGAATTTTCTGGGGGAACCGGGGCCCGCCTGGAGCATGCTGGCGGGGCTGCGCGGCGGGGCGACGCTGCCGCTCGACGACCAATATCGCGAGATCCGGCGCGAGCTGTGGCTCGCTACGGACGGCGCCTATAAGCGTGCGGTGGAGCAGCTGTCCCAGAAGCGCGCCGCGCTCGAGAATCAGACCCGCCCCGAGCGTTTGCCCGACTTCACCCGCGAGGAGCCGGTGACGATCACGGATGTCGTGCCGGCCCCGAAGCCTGATCGAGTGGCCGCCGAGGGGCTCGTGCGCGCGCTGTCGGCCCTGTTTCGCGAGATGCCGGAGGTTTACCGCTCGGAGGTCTCCTGGAGCGCGGGGGTGCATCGCACGCGCTATCTGAACAGCGAAGGGACGGCCTTCACGCGCGCATCGCCCTGGGTGGTGGTGCGGATCCGGGCGTCGACGCAAGGCGCCGACGGGATGCCTCTGGCGGACGCGGTCGCGGTCTACGGTGGGGCGCCGACGGACCTGCCGACGCGCGAGCAGCTCGCCGACAGCGTACGCGCGCTCGGCGGCCGGCTCGCGCGGCTGCGCGCGGCGCCGCTCGCCGAGGTGTACCACGGCCCCGTGCTGTTCGCGGGCGATGCGGCCGCCGAGCTGTTCAACGACGTGTTCGCGCCGCGCCTCCTCGCGTCGCGGCGGCCGGTCTCCGCCAACACGATGATGGACCAGTTCGCGGCCCGGGCCGACAACCCGTTTCTTGACCAGATCGGGGGGCGCGTCCTGCCCACGTTCCTGAGCGTCCTCGACGACCCAACGCTGATGCGCGCGCACGGCCGCTACGTGGGTGGCTTTCGCGTGGACGATGACGGCGTGCCGGCGCGCGCGACGCGGGTGGTGGATCACGGGATCCTGAAGACCCTGCTCGCGACTCGAGTGCCGGCGCGCGGCATCCCGAAGAGCACGGGCAATCGGCGGGGGATGGGCCCGGTCGTGACGAACCTCGTGGTGACGGCCGAGTCGGGGCTCTCGGATGCCGCGCTCAAGGCCCGGCTCACGGCGCTCGCCGCGGCCCGGGGGCGCCCCTACGGGATCCTGGTGCGACGACTCGGCGGCGGAGGGGCGGGGGGGCGAGCGGCGATGCTCCAGGCCTTGGCCGAAGACGAGGGCGAGGGCGAGACGCCCGGCTTCGAGGCGGCGCTCGTCGTCCGCGTGTACCCCGACGGCCACGAGGAGCCGATCCGCAACGCCGTGATCTCGGGGCTCAGCACCGCGAGCTTTCGGGAGATCGTCGCCGCTTCCGAGTCCCTGACCGTCTACACCACGCCGTTCCACGATTTGGGGGCGGCGGTCGCAATGTTGGAGGGGGTCGGAGGCGGGGGCATGAACCTCCAAGTGGGCGGTGCCGGGCTCGGCTACGCCGCCTCCTATGTCGTGCCATCGGTCTTGTTCGAGGACATTACCGTGAAAGGGCCGAGTGGGAACCAGCCGAAGCCGCCGCTCTCGAGCCCACCGTGGGTACACGCGGCGCGCCGGTCGTCCCCGCATTAAGGGCGCGGCGCGAGGTATGTGACCTGACACGAACAAGCGCATGGCCATCTCCAGCGGAAACATTCTATCGAGCGCGATTACCGCGGAGGCGGAGCGCTACCGCGCGGCCCACGCAAGGCGCACGGGCGACCCGAGAGGCCGGAACCAGCCCTCCTGGGCCGCCTGGGGGTACGTGTTCAGCTTCCAAGACCGGGAGCGGCACGCGCTTGCTCTGCTCAAACAGTACGGGTTTCTGCCGCTGGCCGAGAAGTCAATCCTCGATGTGGGGTGCGGGAGCGGCGCGTGGATTCGCCAATTCGTCCGATGGGGTGCTCAGCCCAAGGGCATTACAGGCTTGGATCTGCAGGCCGAAAGCCTGAGCCGTGCCCAGCAGTCGGTGCCAGCCGGTGTTCGCCTGCACATGGGCAATGCTGCCGAGCTTCCGTTTACAGCCGCTGCATTCGATCTCGTGCTGCAGTCCCTGATGTTCACGAGCGTGCTCGATGCGGACGTGCGCCGGACGATCGCGGCGGAGATGCTCCGGGTCGTCAAGCCAAACGGCCTCATTCTGTGGTATGACTTCCACGTCAATAACCCGCGGAATCCGGACGTCCGCCGTGTGACCAAGCGGGAAATCCGCGAGCTGTTCCCAGACTGTCGCCTCGACCTACGCCGGGTCACGCTGGCGCCGCCGCTCATGCGCCGGCTGGCACCGCGCTCGTGGCTGGTCACCTACCTCCTCGGCTGCATCCCGCCGCTGTGCACCCACTACCTGGGAGCGATCATGAAGCGAGCCCAAGAAGGGCGACCGGGGGAGACGTAGCGACGCGGCTGAGAACGTCGCTCACCTGCGGGTCAGTTCGGTCGCAGTAACACGAATGTCCGTAGTTTGCGAGTCACACATACCGACGCCATGTCGCCACGATGTCCACATCTCCCTGCGATGGGCGGTGCTCCGCCGGCAGGCGCTGTGACGAGGAGACTCGGTCGATGAAAGCGTCCGTGTTCGTAGGCACGAGCGTCGATGGTTTCCTTGCTCGAGTGAATGGGGAGCTCGATTGGCTACCGCACGACGCTGAGGAACACGGCTACGTAGCGTTCATGGCCACGGTGGATGCCCTGGTCATTGGCCGGAAGACCTACGAGACGGTGCTCGGTTTCGGCGGGTGGGCTTACGGCAAGAAACCCGTCTTCGTGCTCAGCACGCGCCCCCTCCGTCCGCCGCCGCAGGGGGCGACGGTCGAGCAGATGACGGGGCCTCCGGCCGAGATTGTGTCGCGCCTCGAGGCTCGCGGCATTCAGCACATCTACGTCGATGGCGGGATCACCATTCAAGGCTTCCTCAAGGCCGGTCTGATCCAGCGTCTGATCATTACCCGCGTCCCCGTGCTGATCGGGGCCGGGATCCCGCTCTTTGGCCTCGCCGGACGCGACATCCCGCTCCGCCACGTCGCGACGCGCACCTATCAGAGCGGCCTTGTGCAGAGCGAGTACGACGTAGCCCGCTGACCGGAGCGTACGCCCCTCACGCTTTGGGGGCTCGCGACTTGGAGTTTGGGGGCTCGTTTCAGCCAGTGTTAATGCATGAGCACTTGGGGAACCAAAAAAACTCCTCCCGTCATGGCGCAGTGCCGCTCGTCGTCTGGCGGGCTCCGGCCTCGTCGCCCACGAAGGCGCACGGGGCGAGCGCGCCGAGGGCATAGATGGCTGCCGCGCCGGCCAGGAGGAGGGGGGTCCCGAGGCCCGAGCGCGGAGTGCGCGATCGGTCGCCCTGCCCGTCAGTCCGAGGGGCCATGTGCGAGGCTTGGGGCAGCGGGCGCGCGAGCATGGCGCGGACGCGGTGCTCGAGCGTGCAGGGGGCGGCCATCGCGGCCCCGACCACCGCGCCCCGTGCCCGGGTGGTCGCCGCGCGCATGATGTCGATTAAGTGACCGCAGTAGTCGGAAGCGCGCGCGCCGGTCGCGAGCACCGCTTCGTCGCACGCGCGCTCCCGCTCGAGCCGCAGGCGCCGCGTGGCGAGCCACAGCGCCGGGTGAAACCAGTACAGGGCGCTCGCGAGCCACACGACGCCCTCGACCAGCGCGTCCTGGCGGCGCACGTGGACGAGCTCGTGGAGGAGCACGAGCCGCAGCCGCTCGGGGCTCCAGCCTACCGCCGCGGCGGGGAGCGCCACGACGGGCCGGCGCACGCCCCAGGTGGCCGGGATTTGGACCGCGTCCGAGCGCACGAGGGTCACCGCCCGGGTGACGCCAGCGAGGCGCGCCGCGTGCGCGAGGGCCCGGTCGAGCTCGGGATTGGACCAGCGTTCGCCCTGGCGCGCAATGCGCCGCAGCTCGAGGAGGCCGACGCTGACACGCGCCGCCGACACGAGGGCCCACAAGGCCCAGAGGCCGAACACGACCGGGAGCCACTGCCCGCCGGCCGCTTCGAGCGGAGCGAACGACGCGGGGATACCGAAATAGAATCGGGGCAGCATCAGCTCGGTCACGGGGACGAGCACGGAGCCGAGCACCACGAGGAGCCAGAGGTCGTGGCGCGTGGTGGCGGGCCGGCGCCGGAGCGCTGTTGCCACGACCCATCCCGCGCCCGCGAGGAGCGCGACCTTCAGGAGATCGAACGGGACGTTCATGCTAGCGGCCTACGCGGCGCGCCCGCCGCACCAGCGCGCGCAACCGCTCGAGGTCTGGTTCGGCGAGCTCGCGGTCCGGGAGTTCGAGCAGCGCCGCCACCGCGCCGGCGCGCGAGCCGCGGAAGAATGTGCGCACGAGGTGCTGCAGCGCGCTGCGTTGGGC
>DATLKW010000243.1:0-18677 GCA_035538175.1 Gemmatimonadales bacterium
AACCACGGCTCGAGATCGAGGAGCGTCGGCGCCATCACGAGAAACAACGCCAGCGCCAGCGCTTCCGCCACGCGCGTCCATACGACCGACGACACCGCCACCCCAAGGGGGACGCCCGCGCGCTGGGCGATCACGTGCACGCGGGCCGCTTCGCCCGCCACAGCCACCGACAGATCGTTCACCGCGGCGCCCACGAGGTTCGCTTCCTGGGCCTGACGCCACGTGTGGGACGCCACGGGTTTGAGCACGACGTGCCAACCCCAGCCCTTGGCGAGGAGCGAGGACAAATTGACGACGAACGCCACGGCGAGGAGCCATCCATTGGCCCCCAGCACCGCGGCGAACATGACCCGCCACGGAAACCCCGTGAGGAACTTGAGGGCGAGGCCCACGCCCACGAACGCGAGCGCCCACCACAACCAGTGCCAGCGCCGCGCTCTCACCGGACGAGCTCCGTGAGCGGGCGGAAGGTGTAGCCCGCGGAGCGCGCGTCGGTGATGATCCCCGGCAACGCGGCTGCGGTGCGGCGACGATCGCCGGTGGGATCGTACCCATCGCCGTCGTGCAGCAGCACGATCGCCCCGGGGCGGAGCTTCGCCCCCACCCGCCGGCGGATCTCGTCGGCCGGCACGCGCGGATCCGAATCCCAGACGCCGAACGTCCAGCCGAACACCGTGTAGCCCCAGCGGCGCGCGGCACCGCGGACGAACGGGTTGCGATAGCCGTGGGGAGCGCGGAACGCGCGCGGCGGGCGGCCCGTCGTGTCCGCGATCAGAGCGTGTGTGCGGTCGAGCTCGTCGCGGATCCGCCGGGGCCCCGCGAAATGCAGCTTCGTGTGGGTGAGCGTGTGGTTGCCGAGCTCGTGCCCGGCGGCGGCGACGCGGCGCGCGATCGCGGGAAAGCGCCGCACGTGCTCGCCGACTAAAAAGAACGCCGCGGGCACGCCGTGCGTGGCGAGTGTATCGAGGATCGGCTCGGTGGCCACGGCGTTCGGTCCGTCATCGAACGTCAGGTAGACGGCGCGTCCGCGACGCGGCCCGCGCCCGATGGCGCGCCCGAAGAGGGGACTGTTGGGCTCGTAGGTGCCGTAGGCCCAGGCCGCGACGGCGCCGGCGGCGACCAGGGGCAAGGTGAGCGCCATGGGGCCATAATAAACACGAAGCCCCCGGGACGGCATGTTAGGCCGCCCGGGGGCCCCGCACATCGGTTACCCGGAGCCGGGGGATTGCTCCCTCCGTTCTTCATCCCGCCGCCGCCGGTTGACTGATGCGTCGCTCGGTAGGGCGAACGAGAGCTCCGGCTTCCATCCCCAAGCAGCCTGGCCTGGCCGCAAGGTTCACCGATGTGGGTGCTACGGCTCAGATCGGGTCGCGGACCGACCTTCCGCACTGCGCGTCGAGGCACCACGTCGACGCGGATAAGGCACGCGACTGGCCTTATCTGTCCGAGCTGGAGAGCTGGCTCCCGGATCGCCGGCCGCCTGAGCCCTTGTTTGCATCGGCGGCCTCCCCGGAATTTCCCCTCGGACTCGTCTTGAAGGCGTAGCTGGGACACCAGGTCCCGACCCTTCCCTCCAAGCCGCGTGGTGAGAATATAGGAGCCACTGAGAATCGCGCAAGTGCCGATGTTTCTTCGGGTTAACCCACTTCGGTGTGTATCGTGTGTGGATGCTAACCGGGCCCGCCGTCTGCTATTGGCGCCGTCGTCCACACGATGTGGAGTTGTGAATCCACATTTCAGCCCTCGAGCCCGACCTCCTGATAGGTGTAGGGCTCGCGCGCCAAGGGGGGGAGAAACAGCGCGCCGCCGCCGCCCGTGGCGAACCAACCTGCGAGCAGTTGCGTCGATTGCGCGCCGCCGGCCGGCGCGCTGAACAAGGTCTGCAACCACCGCCTGATGTGGCGTAGTTCGGGGGCGCGGCGCCCGAGCATCGAGAGGACCGCGCCCTGTCCTTGCGTCGCACGCAGGAAGTGGGCGATCGCGTGGACGCGTTGCGCGAAGATGTAGGCCCGCACGCCCGGCTCGTCGTAGAGGAGCGTGCCCTCGTACGGATCGGCGGGCGGGGCGTCCATGCGCGGCCCCAGGTAAATGAAGACGCGCTGATCGCCGTCCTTGCGTTCAACGACGGCGGCGGCGGCGTCGGCGCCGACGCGCGCGGCATGCAGCAGGTCGTCGGCGGCGAGGATCCCGACCGCCCCGGTCCACTCGAGCACGGCGAGGGCCTGGTCGAGCGGGCAGCCCACGGCGTCGTCATAGGCGAGGAGCCGCGGGGCTTCCCCGGCGCGCAGGAAAAAATGCGCGAGCGCCTCGGCGCGATCGTCGAACGCGCGGGTCTGGCGTGAGGTTGCGGGAACCGTCATTGTGACATTATAACCAGGGCTCCTACGGAGACCACAGAGGACCATGATGCGTTGCCTGGCCGTCTTGCTTTGCTGTGCCGCCGTCTCGCTCGCCGCCCAAACGCCGCCCACGGGTGACACAACGCGGCGCGACACGGCGCCGCGGCCGCCGACGCCACCGCCCCCACCCACGCTTGAGCAGAAGCGTTTTCTCGACGGTTTGCGGACCGCGACGCGCGGCATCGCCCAGCTCAATCACGGCCTAGCCCGCGTCGCGCGCGCGGGCCACGACAGCGCGAATGCGCGGCGCGCCGGACGGTTTCTCGCCGAGGTTTGTGGCAGTGGTCGCGCCTTCTTCAAGCGGGGCCGCCCGCAGCTGACGCCCACGGTGTACGAGGATTCGGTGCGCGTGAAGGCGCGGCGCCTCGTGACGCAGCTCGACAGCCTGAGCGCCTATGCGTTGACCTGCGAGCAAACGGCTACCGCGGCGCCCGACGTCGCGGCCACCGAGGTCGGGAAGCGCCTGAAGACGTACGACGCCGCGTTGCGCGACTTCCGGCTCGCCATCGGGTTACCGGTAAAGGAAGACACGGCGAAGGTGTCCAAGCGGCGCTAGCCCTGGTGATGCGCGGATGGTGTCGTGATACTGACGGGAGCGAGGGGGCCCCTCGTGCAACCTCCGGCGAACCTTTCGGTTACTCGTATTGACAGGGGTCTCTCGGGGTCCTACCTTTGGCCCCGGTTCAAGCAATACGTGGCACCGTCACCGGTTTGTCTGCGCACCGCGAGGTCCACTTGTCTCGCGGTTTTTGTTTGAGCCCGTCTCTGGTCGCGGTGACCAGGGTCGCAACATGTCCGGGGCAGTGCCCCTTAGTACCGAGGTCCAAAAGGTATGGCAAAGGGTAAGGTGAAGTGGTTCAACGACGCGAAGGGCTTTGGCTTCATCGCGCAGGAGTCGGGTCCAGACGTGTTCGTCCACTTCACGGCGATCCAGGCCGAGGGCTTCCGCAGCCTCGCCGAGGGCGACACGGTGGAGTTCGAAGTCGCCCAGGGTCCGAAGGGCTTGCAAGCGCAGAACGTCCGCAAGGTCTGAGCGACGCGGATCGCAGGTGAAACGGGTCCGGGGAGTTCCCCGGGCCCGTTTGCGTTTGCCGCGTCGTATATTGGGCCATGACCTCGCGCGGCGTCGCGTCGCTCGCCCTGCTGCTGCCCCTGCGCCTGCTCGCGCAGGCCGCGCCCGCGGCACCCGCCGCGACGCTCCCACCGTACCGGGGCTTCACGCCGGGCCTCACCTACCGCGCCTTCGTCGAGCGCGCGCGCGCCCTCGCCGACCACGACGAGGTGCGTTGTGAGACCGCCCCACACACCGCCCAGCTCATGGAGTGTGGCGTGGGCATTCGCGATCCCGCCGACCAAGCGCACTTCTACTTGACCGCCCATTTCGTCGAGGGCAACGCGGACGCGGTCTCGTTCTTCGACTCGGCCGGGTTCGGCGACACGCGCGGGCCGGCGCTGGTCGACCGCACGAAGGGCGATCTGCGGCGCGTGTTCGGCCGGCCGCGCGTGTTGCACGCCGGCGCCTGGCAGTGGCGGTACGGACCGCGGGTTGCGCGGCTCACCTGGAGAGCCCAAGGGACCAAGCGCTGGGTCTCGATCCTCCTCACCGACGACGCGGTGATGAGTCGGATCAGTCGCTACTCAAAGCCTACCGCGACTCATTGATCCACGGGCGAGCCCCGAGGTCGGGGGGCGGCCGCTAGGAGCGCGTCGCTCCGCCGGCAGTGGCGAGGCGTTCGGCGAGGTTCGAGACGCCGTGCGCCCGCTCTCGCCCGAGCTGATCGACCCAGCGAACGGGGATCGCCGTCTCACCGTCACGCGCGCCCAAGAGCGCCCCCGCGACGGCGGCGTTCGTGTCCGTGTCGCCTCCCGCCTCAGCGAGAAACACGAGCGCCTCTTCGAGCGACGGGCGGTGTACGGCGCACCAGAACGCGATCTCCACGCAGTGGACCACGTACCCAGACCCGTTGGGGACGGCGATGGGAAGATCGCTCTCCTGCTCCCAGGGCACTCGCTGGATGGCGTCCACCAAAGGTCGCGGCGCCACGCCGCGCAGTCGGTGCAGCACCTCGTCGACGAAGTAGCGGTTACCGTGCAGCAGCTCCCGCGCCGCGAGGTTCACGGCGGCCGCGCCCCAGGTGCACCGTTCGTCAGCGTGGGTGATCGCCGCCTGTTGGGCCGAGACGCGAATCAGCTTGTCGTGGTTGGCGTGGAAACGGAGGGCGACGGGAAGGCAGCGCATCACGGCGCCGTTGCCCGCCGTGCCGCCCTCGCGCCGGGCCAGTCGCCCGGCCTCGAAGGGCTCGGTGCCCCGCTCGATCAGCCGCAGCGCCCGTTGGGTCGTCAGGCCCAGCCCGCGGCCGTCGACCTGCATCCAGCGGACCCAGCGCCCCGCCACGTCGGCGGCGTCGAAGTCGCCGCGTTCGGCCAGCGACTCGGCGAGCAGGAGCGTCAGGGCGGCGTCGTCGTCGAAGGGCGAGCCCTTGGGGGGTGGCAGCAGGTCCCGCACGCCCGTCGGGAACGCTTCGCGGATCGCCGCCGCCGTGACCAGGTGCTCAGTGGGGACGCCCAGCTGGTTCCCCACCACCAGGCCGAGCAGCGCGCCCCGGGCCCGGGTGAGCAGCTCGGGATCGGGCGCGTCTTCGGACCGCGGACGAGCAGCGGGCGGGGGCGGTGGCGGGGCCGGGGGCTCGAGACCCACGCGGACGAGCCTAGAACTCGAGCACGACCGCGCCGCTCGTCGCGGCGACGCGCGACGCGAACCCCTGGCGATCCACATGGGGACCGTTGTAGGGATGAGCGCTGTTGTAGGCGGCCACGGTTGAATTCTGATACAGCCGGTAGTAACCGACATGCGTGCGCACGGCCGCACGCGGCACGAGGCACTCGCAGCGCACTTCCGCGGACGTTCCCGGATTCACGGCCAGCGTGATGTCCGAGGCACTCGTGTTGGTGACGAGCGGCGCGAAGTAGGCCTGACCTCCAAGTTCTGCTCGGACCCCGGCAACGCGCCGCCCCTGCACCCGCTCGAAGGGGGGCAGCGGCCCTTCCATCGGCTCCCCGATGGGCGGCCGGCCAGGTCGCAGGAGCCGCCAGCGGAGCGCTACCGGGCGGACGTGCGGCTCCTTCAAGCGCCCGGTCGCCTCCGCGGCCACCGTGTCGAACGGGACGCCGTCACCCAGGATCTCGATCGGCTCGACCAGGGCGTTCTGGACGAACCCCGCGCCCGATCCCAGATATCCCGCCCAGCGCGCCACGCCGCCGCCCGCAAGCACCGCGAACCCGGCGATGGCCCACCAGACGAGGCGCGTGGACCGGGCGCGCATTTCCCCCGAGCGCCGCACCTGGCGCTCGAGCGTGCGGGCGCCCACGAGCCGCGGCGATCCCGACGCGCGCCCCGCCTCGAGCGCCGCGACCACGTCGCTGGCGCTCTGGAAGCGGTCCTCCGGCCGCTTCGCCAAGCATCGGACGATTACCTCCGACAGCCAGCGCGGAATCTTCGCGTTCACCTCGCTCGCTACCGGTACCGGGTCAGCGAGGTGCTTGCCGACGATCTCGGCGCTCGAGTTGCCGTCGTAGGGCGGCGTGCCCGTCACCATCTGATACAGCATGGCGCCGAAGGCATAGAGGTCGCTGCGGCCGTCGAGGTTGCCTTGGCCGAGGGCCTGCTCCGGACTCATGTACTGCACGGTGCCGACGGTGAACCCGGTCGCCGTTTTCGCCGGACCTTCTCCGGTGCCGGGATCGAGGAGCTTCGCGATCCCAAAGTCCACGAGCAGCACGCGTCCGGTCTTCGCCTCGAGCATCACGTTCTCGGGTTTGATGTCGCGGTGCACGAGTCCCTGCGCGTGCGCGTGGCTGAGCGCCTGGAGTACGGGCTGCGCCACGGCGAGCGCGTCGTCCGCGGTGTAGGGGCCCCGGCGGCGCAGCAGGTCCGCGAGCGATTCCCCTTCGACGAACTGCATGACATAGAAGACCAGCCCCTCCCCATCGCCGATGAAATGGATCGGGAGGATCGAGGGGTGCTGGAGGCGCGCCAAGGCCTTCGCCTCCTGACGAAAGCGTGCCAGCATGCCAGGCGTCCAGGCAATCTCGGGATGCAGGACCTTGCAGGCGAGGCGGCGCTCCAACTCCCGGTCCCAGACCTCGTAGACTTCCGCGAATCCTCCGCGACCGACGAGGCGGCGGACCTGGTACTTGGGACCGAGCGCGCGCGCGAGCCGTTGCGCCGTCGGGACGCCCGCGAGCGCGGCCGCGGGCACCACCTCGGGCGGCGTCGCGGCGACGCCGCGCTCGTTCGTGATGAGGGTGGGGGACGCCGTCCCGCAGGCGGGACAGAACGCGGAGCCAGTGGGGATCGCCGCGCCGCACGACGCACACGTGACCGGGGTCGTCACGGCACCAAAGATTCAGAGTCCGCGTGCGGCGTGCAATGGCGCGCCGCCGCTACGCTAGCTTGTTCTCCTTATGGTGGCCGTCCGCCTCGCGCTCGGTCTTGCCCTGGCCTTCGGGCTGCTCGTGTTCGTCGCCTGGCGCGCCCAGGAACGACTGGCCTTCCCGGCCCCGCGCGCTCGGGTACCGGACCCGAAGCAGGTCGGCGTTGCGAACGGCGAGCGCGTCGAGCTCGTCGCGCCGGATGGCGCGCGACTCGTCGGCTGGTACCTCGCGCCGAGTCCGGAACCAAGCGGCGATGCCCGGCCCGCGCGCACGGTCGCGCCCCCTGCTCGGGCCGTGGCGGGGGCGCCGGCGCTCCTCTGGTTCTACGGGAACGGTGAGAACGTGGGCGCGATCTGGCCGATCGTGCGCGAGTTCCAGCCTCCAGGCACCGCCGTGTTGGTGATCGACTA
This sequence comes from Gemmatimonadales bacterium, assembly GCA_035538175.1. Taxonomy (GTDB): domain Bacteria; phylum Gemmatimonadota; class Gemmatimonadetes; order Gemmatimonadales; family GWC2-71-9; genus AG41. The sequence goes on from DATLKW010000243.1 coordinate 7,244, forward strand.
CCCGGGCTACGGTGCGAGCTCGGGCCGCGCGACCGAAGCCGGGCTCTATCGGGCCGCGGACGCCGCCTATGCCGCGCTCGTGGCCCGCTCGGGCGTCGATGCGCGGCGCGTCTATGCGTACGGACGCTCCCTTGGGAGCGCGGCCGCGACCTACGTCGCGGCGCGCTATCCGGTGGCGGGCCTCATCCTCGAGTCACCGTTCACCGATGCGACGGCCATGGCGCGGCGCCTCTACCCCATCCTGCCGCGGTTCATCGTCCGGCTCTCGCTCGACAACCTGGGGCGGATCGCCGCGGTGCGCTGCCCGGTGCTCGTGTTTCACGGCGACGCGGACCGCCTCGTCCCGCTCGAGATGGGGATGGCCGTCGCCGCCGCGGCGCCGGGGCCGGCGGAACTGGTCGTCATTCACGGGGCCGGGCACAACGAGACGTACGAGCGTGGCGGCCGGGCGTACCGGGACAAGGTGTGGGAATTCGTGCGCGGGCCGCGCCCAACCGGGAGCGGCCCGACCGGCCCTAAATGACCACGACCGGCTCGATCCGATCGCGTCGCGCCTCGAAGCGCCGTTCCGCGTCGTCCAAGGTGCGCCGCACCGCCGGGTCGTCGCCGCTGCCGAACTTCGAACTCTCCGCCACTCGTCCAGTGAGCCGGCGGACGGCGACCAGCGCGCGCGTCACCTCGCAGCGGTCGACGTCAGGGTCGGTGTGACCCGTGACGAGCAACTCTTCGAAGAGCGGGAGCGTCCGTTCCTCTGCCAACACGTACAGCGACTCGAGGATCTTGGGCCCGAGGAAGCGGCGCAGGAGCTCGTCGCCGCGGATCCGCTGAAACAGGCGTTCGAGCACCTCCGCGTGCCCGACGTAGAAGCGGGCGGCCTCGACGGCGGCCGCGACGAAGGCGTGGTGTGCCCCGGGCGTAACGAGGTAGCGCTCGAACAGGGGCCACGCTCCCTCGGGGTGTCGCTCCGCGAGTGCGAGGAACGCGAAGTACCGCCGGCCGAACGGCGCTCCCGTGTCGGCGATCACCGTGCGCAGCCCCGCGTCGCCCCATCGTGCCGCCACGAGCGCGGCGGCGGTGGCATGCTGCCAACGTTCAATCTCGGGGATGCGGAACGTCACGAGGTGGGGATCGGGGAACGTGGCGCAGCGTTCGAGGAGGGCAAGCAACCGCCGATCCACGGCGGCCAACGCCGCTTCGAGTCTCGCCCCGGTCGCGCGGCGGGCGGGCGTCAAGGCCCCCCAGGCCAGCCGGTCCAATTCCGCGGCGTCCCACGCGCGCTCGAACGCCGTCGCATCGGGCGCCGCCACGAGACCTTCGAGCGCTCCGGCGAGGCGATACAGGGCCTGCGTCGCATCCATCGGCTTGAAGCTATCTCCCGAGGGCGTGGTGGCAAACGCGCGTTATCCACATCGTTGGGAAAACCGGTGTGGATAGGGTGTAAGCCAGTGGGGAAATGTTGCGATTCCTTCGGGGCACGCTTAACCTTGCCGCGCGCCCCGCGGGCGGCGGTCATCCCATTTTCACGACGGCACTTGGAGGGCCCTCTGCGCAGCGCAAGCTTGGTCAGCGTCGTCCTAATCGTGGCCGCCGCATGCTCCTCTTCGGCGGGTCCGGTGGCCATCGGGCTCGCGGGCCCCTTCTCCCAACCGCGCGGGGCCTCGATGCTCCGGGCCGCTCGACTCGCCGTCAACCAGATCAATGCGCGGGGCGGAGACCGCGGGCGAACCCTCGAACTGAGGGTAGCGGACGATTCGGGGAGTGAGGACGCCGCGGTGCGCGTGGCGGAGCGCCTCTACGCGGACCCAGCGGTCGTGGCCGTAGTGGGTCACCTCTCCTCGGGGACGAGCCTCGCGGCGGCCCGCGTCTATGCCGGCGGTCCCGACCCCGTGGTCATGATCTCGCCGTCGGCCTCGAGCCCGGCGCTCTCGGGGATGAGTCCGTGGGTCTTCCGGGTGTGCCCGAGCGACCTGCAGCACGGGCCCGAGCTCGCCCGATTCGCCTCGCAAGCGCTCCGCGCCCGCCGCGCCGGGATCATCTACGTCAACAGCGACTATGGCCGGGGCGTGCGCAGCACGTTCATGGCGGAATTCGCGCGGCTCGGCGGCACCATCGTGGAAGCGGATCCCTACGTGGCGAGCACGGCGTCGCTCGAACCGTATCTCTCGCGGATGCGCCGCGGCGGCGTCGACGTGCTGCTGCTTGCGGCGGAGCGGCCGGGAGCCGAGCTCGCGCTGCGCGAGATGCGCGCGCTCGGTGTCGCGTGGCCCGTGCTCGGCGGCGACGCACTCGCCGGGATCGAAGCGGACGGCGCGCTCGCCGAGGGCGTGCGCCTCTCGGCCGCCTACCTCGCCGATCGACGCGACGAGCGCAACGGGGCCTTCGTCGCCGATTACGCCCGGGCCTACCCGGGCGAGCGCCCGGACCACCGCGGCGCGGGGACCTACGATGCTATTCGACTCGTGGCCCGCGCCATTGCGGGCGTGGGCCCCGCGCGCCAGGCGGTGCGCGACTATGTCGCGCGTGTCGGCCGGGGGCGGCCCCCGTTCGAGGGCGTCACGGGCACGATCGCCTTCGACACGAACGGCGACGTGCCGGGCAAGACGGTGGCGATCGGCGTGGTGCAAGACGGGGCGCTCGTGAGCCAGGCGGGGCATTAATGCCGAGGCCGTTCGACACCATCCGTTCCCGGATTCTCGTGGGCCTGGTGACGCTCATGGTCGGGCTCGTGGCGACGGCGATCGTCGGCGCGACCACGTTGCGCCGTTTGCGTGACGCGGTTGCGGGCGAGCTCGGCGTACTACAGGCGTCGACCGAGGCGGGGAGCGGCCTCGTGACGAGCGTCCTCGAGGAGATCCGCGCGGCCGAGCAGTATCTGGGGACGCCCAGCGCCGAGGCCCGCCAGCAGTTTCAGTCGGCGGCCGAGGAGGCCTTCCAGCACGAAGGGGAGCTCGACGCCCTGCGGAACCTCGCGCCCGAAGACCGGCTCACCGTCAATCGGCTGAAGCAACTGCACGCCGCGATCGAGACCGACTACGCCCTCGCCCATGCGCTGAGGGATCTGGGACGTGACCCCGAAGCTCTGGCACGGGCCGCCGCCGTCCGCCCGCGGGCCGCGGAGCTGACGCGGCTCGTCCGCGACCTGTCGCGTCGCCAGGCGCGTCGAGCGACCCGGGCGGCGGAGCGGCTCGCGGCCGAGGCAAGCGATCGAGAGCGCAAGCTCTGGGTGTTCGTCGTGGCGCTGGTGGTCGCGGGCGCGTTCCTGACGCGCTACACCCTGCAGTCGGTGCAGGGTCCCCTGGCCCGGCTCATCACCGCCGCCGAGCGGTTCGGGGCAGGTGACCTGCGGCCGGTCACGATCGGCGCGATGCCCCGCGAGTTCCGGGTTCTGGCGGAGGCGATGCAGCGCATGGGGGACCGGCTCCGCCAGATCGTCGGCGAGGTGATCGGCGAGTCCGACCGGATCGCCGGCTCGGCGAGCGATCTGTCGGCGGTGAGCGAAGAGCTGGCGGCGTCCGCCAATCAGGTCTCTTCCGCCATCGTCGAGATTTCGAGCGGCGCCGACCAGCAGCGTAGCGCCGTCGCGTCCATGGGGACCGGCCTCGAGGAGCTCCGCAAGGCGACGGCCGACATGGCTGACGCCGCCGAGCGGGCGGCGGAGCTCGGCCTCGAGATCCGCACCGTCGCCGATCGCCACCGGGGCGATGTGGCAGCGGCGGGCGGCGTGCTCCTCGACGTGCGGGAGGTGGTGCAGACGAGCTCGAAGCAGATCGCCCAGCTCAGCGAGCTCAGCACCTCGATCGACGACTTCGTCGATCTCATCAAACGCATCTCGTCGCAGACGAACTTGCTCGCCCTGAACGCCGCGATCGAAGCGGCCAGGGCGGGCGAGCATGGGCGCGGCTTCGCCGTCGTCGCTGAAGAGGTCCGACAGCTCGCGGACGAATCGGCGCGCGCGGCGGAGGAGGTCACGCGCACGACCGGGTTGATCCGCGAGCAGATGGAGGACGTGACCGCCACGATGGCGGCGGGACAGGCCAAGGTGCGGGGCATTGAGTCCGTCGCCGAGGGCGCGGCGAAGGGGCTGGGCGAGATCGCCGCCGCGGTGGAACTCGTCGAGCAGGCCGCCACGCGGGTGCGCGTCGCCGTGCAAGCGAACCGCGAGACGACGGCGCGGCTCCAAACACAGGCCGAACAGGTGGCTGGCCGGGCCACGGCTCATGCGGCGAGTGCCGAGCAGGTCACGGCCGCCGCCCAGGAGCAGGGCGCGTCCACCGAGCAGATGGCGGCCGCCGCGGGAGGGCTGTTGCAGGCGGCCGACAAGCTGCACGGTCTGGTGCAGGGGTTTCGGGTGTAACTGGACGGCGTCGGCCCCCGTCATCCGCGCGTGGGTGATCGATGGAGCCCGTGCGAACGCGATGACTTACGTCCCTCGAATTGAACGGCCGCCGCGACGTTATTCGCGGCGCCCGACCAGCGCCGGACTCGTGGTAGAGGGATTCCGGGTCTTGTGGGTGGCGGCCTATTGGACCGGGACGCTGACCGGCGTAGCAGCTCGGAAGCCCGTCGCCGTGGCGGTCACGGTCACGGTGCCCGTGTTGGTGCCCCGCTTTACATAGAAATAGACGTTGCTCGCGTTTGGCGGGATCATCACAGTCGCTGGCACCTTGAGGAGCGTCGTGTCTGACGACGCGAGGGTGACCACGACGGCGGACGCCGTGTTAAACGGAATCTGGACATGCATCAGCGCGCTATCGGTCCCCGCGGGGAGCACGACGCCCCAGGAGAGCACGAGTTGTGCCGTATCTACGCTCACCTGGAGGGTGTCTGACTTGTAGTTCGGTGACGAGAAGACGATCGCCGTCGAACCCTTCAGGAGGCCCTGCACTCCGACGTAGGCGCCATCCGCGCCCACGGGGACGACTAGCGTCATCGAATCGGGGACGGCGATCGTCGGAGCGGTCGATGAGGCTGCGACCGTGATCGGCGAGGCGACACTCCGCGCCGCCCCCGTTTGATCCTCCGTGTATACGAATACCGACGTGGGCGGCGCTCCGACGTAGAGTGAGAGGATGCCGGAGAAGGACGCGAGCTGCGGCTGCCCCACCGCGACCGTCGCCGCGGCTTGGGTGTAGCCCTGCGCACGCGCGATGAGCAATGCCGACCCAACGTTCCGCCCGGTCAGAGTGAAGTTCGACGAGGTGGACGTGTACCCCACCGGGATCGTATCGACGGTGGTGCTCAGTCCGAAGACCTGGCCTTGGCTCGCGACTAGACTGTCACTCCGCTGCAGGGTCACGACTAGCGGACTACCCATGACCGGGCTACTCGCGGAGACGTATTCCGGCAGGGAGATCTGGCCGAGCCCGGTGGTCACGGTGGTGTAGCCGAAGTACAACGACGGTCCGGTGACGCTGATCGCCGTGAAGCTCGCGGGAGACTGGGCGATCGGCCCGGTGATCGCCTTCGCCGTGGCTTGAACGGTGAGGGCCCCGACCTGCAGGGGGGTCACGGCGATCTGGGCGTATCCCGTGTCGTCCGTGACGCTGATGGCGGCAGAGAGCGTCGCCTGACCCGCGGTCACCGACCAGCTCACGCTGTCACCCTTGAACCCGCCGCCCAGGGCGTCAAGCACGCGGACCACGAGCGCGCTCTTGAGAGGATTGCTCACCACTCCGGTCTGGCTGTTCCCCGAGACCACGAGGAGCTTTGCCGGCTGCGGCACGAGGCGGACGCGGGTCGAGTCCTTCAAGTGCGTGGGCGTCTCCGCCACGACCCAGACGCTGTCGCGGAGCGAGAGGGCGGCCGTGAGCTGGGCGCTGAAGGAAGTCAGATAGGCGATCCCTGCCCGGGTCGAGTCGCTTACCCGGTAGCCGATCGGGACGCCTGTGATCGAGTCGCCGGCGGCTCCGTAGGCGAGGGCGCGGAGGGGAAATACCGTGCCCCCCACGGCAGTCGTATCCACGGGACGCATCACGACGCGCGCGGCGTTCGCTCCGGGGCCGACGTATTGGCCGGTGAGGGTCGGCTGGGCCGTAGCACCCGCCGCGACCTGCGCCGTACCGGCGAAGTGATACCAGTCGAGTCCCGCACCGAAGGCGCGGACGACGACGGTGAAGGTTTCGGTGCTCTGGGAGAGCTCGAGGTCGATCCGGATGACGGCGGAATCGCCCGCGAGGGTGTCGGCTTTGAACCCGAGCCGGTCGTCGAGGGCGACGGATCCGTCCGCGCGACGAAACGTGATTTCGAGGCTATCGACGGGGATGTGCGGCGTTCCCGGCACGCTGGCGGCGGCCAAGGCCCGGAAATCGAGCGCCGCGTTCGCCCGGTGCTTCGGCCCGGTGACGCTGCGATCGGTACAGGTGACGATGCCGAGAGCCAGCCCGAGGCCGGCTCCGATCCGCACAGCTTGGCGCACCAAACCCCGTCAGCGGCGAGGCTTCTTCTTGCCCGACTTCTTTGCTGCCGGTTTGGGTTTGGCGCCTCGCGCCGCTTTGCGCTTCGCCCCCAACGCGGCCTGCACGTCCGCCAGCACGCGGTCGCCCTCCTCCGGCCCGATCAGGCCCCGGCGAACCGCGTACCGTACCAGCTCTTCGGCATCCTCCGCCGAGAACTCTCCCAATCCGGCGGCACCACGGATCGCTCTGACGAGCGCATCCGCCACCGGACTCCGCAACACGCTGGCGATACCTGGGAGGGCCTCGAGCAGCGAGGAGATCTGCGACCCGCCGAGCTCGGCTGGCATGGAACGCGCCGCTCCGACGCTGAAGGTCGCGCCAAGCTACTATGGGCCCTCAGGAGCGTCAAGGATTTCTGCCGCTCGGCACCGCTCACCGCTCGTAGCGCAAGAACAACGACCCGCCGTACCCCTGGAGGAACGCAAATCCGCGCGTGCGCGCGTACACCCAGCCCCCGTCGTAGCGTCCCGCGACCGTCACCGACACGCGATCGGTGAGGCCCGCACGCATGAGCAGCCCGCCAGACTTCAAGCGCCCGCCGCGGTAGTCGGCGGGACTCCACTGCCGGAACGCCACCATCGGCTCGAGCTGCACGCGCGTCGTCACCGGGTAGGTGAGGCGGAGTTCGCCGTCGAACACGTTCTCCTTCGTCTCCGACACTGGTACCGCGTTCGCGAGCCCCGTGAGGCGGTAGTAGTCCCAGGCCGAGAACGTCAGCGTCGCCCGGTCGATGACCCGCACGAACGCCAGCTCGCCGATGAACCGCGTTCCCGGACTGTACCACCCGGACACGACGGCGCTCGAGCCCGTGTACACGTCGGTCGAAAACGTGCTCACCGTGAGGCCGAGGAGCAGGCGCGACGCACGGCCGATCAGCCGATCCGCGCCCGCCCGGACGCGCCCTTCGAGCCCGGGCTTGTAGGACAAGGTGTCGGCGGCGAAGGGCGAGTAGCTCCCCACGTAGCGGAGGCTCCCCGAGACGCCCACGTTCCAGGATCCACGCCGTTCCGCACACGCGAGTCCGCCCGTCACGCCGAGGGCCGTCCCGAAGCTCGACACCGGGAACGACAGATAGTTCGACCCCACCGCCGCAGCGATCTGAAACTGGCTCGCTGACAGGGTGCGCTGCCCCGTGGGCAAATTGAAGGAGACGGTGCCCACGAGCCGGTCGCGATTCACCGTGTAGAGGAGCCGGACCTGCGTGTCGGTGAATCCCGACAGCGTTTCCGACCCGCCCGCGTAGGTGGAGACGTGACCGCTCGCGTAGTGGGTGGCGAGGTCGATCGAGACCTTGCGGCCGAGCGGTGCCGCCACAACGATCGGCAGATTCCACTGGGACACCGCCTTCGTCCCGATCCCGGAATCGAAGGTGTAGCCTCGCACTTCCCACCCGCTAACCGCGTTGAAGCGCGCGTACAGGGCGTCGGACGCCTGCGCCGCGAGCGGCGCGCCGTCCACCGTCGCGAGCGCGCCCAACGCCAGCACCAGACTCGTGCGGCGCATCCGCTAGGGTCGCTTGAGAATGATGATGACCGTGCCCGTCAGGGCGGCGCGCGCCGGCCCGTCGCATGACGCGCCCTCGCAGATCCGGTTAGGATCGCTGGGCGGCGGGAGCACCGCCGAGCTACCCGCGCCTCCACCGCCAGGCGACCCGGCCCCGCTAATTGACGAGCTCGACAGGACCGTCTGGAGCGCGTTCGCACCGGTGGGCACGGCGCCGTTGATCCCGTTGAGGATGGTGCCCGAGGCGGGCGCGCTCGGCGCCGCCGTCGCGTTCGCCAGGTCGGTCGCGGGCGCTCCGGCGGCGGCTTGCGCCGCCGCGCTCGAGGCCCGTTCGGCCGCCGCGGCGCGGAACCCGGGATCACGCGTCACGGCCTGCCGAAAAGCCTCGGCGGCCGCGGCGAAGTTGCCTAGGTCCTCGGCTTCGAGGCCGCGACTGTACAGGAGGAACGCCTCCACGTCGCGCGTCGGACGCTCGCTGATCGCCACCTGCTCGGCCGGCGTGAGAGTGATCCCGAGCTTGCCGAGGAGTTCGAACACCACCGCCTTTTCCATATCGAACAAGGCCCGCACCCGGTCGGTGTTCGACCCAGTGGCCGCGACGCCGGCGTCCGCCGCGCGCACGACGGTCGCGTCCAACCGGAATTGGTCCGCAGGGGCCGTGGTGAACTGCCCCTCCACCACTTGTCCCGCTCCAACCAGCCGACCCGACCGCGCGCCCGTCGCAGGGTCGACCCGTCCACTCTCGGCGAGCTTGAGCTCGTCGAGGAGGACCTGCACCCGCACCCGTTCCACGAGCCGGAGCCGGCTCACGTGCGCGAGATCGGTGATGACCAGTGCCGTGAGGCCCCGGGCGAGCGGGCGGTAGGTCGTGTCCGGTCCCGTGTAGCGGAACGGCATCACGGCGAGCGTATTCGGGTCGGGAGGCGCCTGCACGAGGGACGACTCGCGTGCGAGCGCCTGACGCGCGGCGTACTGCAGCTCGGTGCGGGTGAGGAGCGCCAGCCGACCAGCGAGCAAGTGCCGGACGCGCCGGTCATCCTTGGCGGCGAGTTGCGTGTAGACCGCCCGGGCCGAGTCGAACTCGGCGAGGCCCTCATAGCTGAGCCCGAGATAGGCCCGCGCCTCGGCGTTCGAGGGGTCGGCCGCGAGGACTGCTCCGAGGGCGCGCCGCGCATCGGCGAAGCGGCTGGCGCCGTAGTAGGCCCGTGCGAGCTCGAGCCCGAGCCCGGGATCCTCGGGGTGCTGCGCGACGCGGGCTTCGAGCGCCGCGACCTCGGCGGGCGCTAGGGTCACCGGGTGGGGAGCGCCCCGGCACCCGAAGCTCAAGCCGACCACGAGGGCCGCGGCGAGGGTGCGGGGCGCACGCCCGCCGCGGGGCAGCGCGATCAGGGTTTGTGCGCCCCCTCGCGCCGGGCCCGTAAGGCCGCGGTCAACCCGCCCCCGAACCGGCGCGAGATCGTCAAATCTAAATGCGACAAGAGCTCGCCCAGCACGGTGCGAGTGGTAGCGTCGAGGGGCATTTCGAAACGGAGGTCGAGCTGGTACTCGGCGTGGTCAACACCCTGGCCGGTGAGGGTGAAGCCCTGAAGCTCCGGTCGAGCGGCGTCCACCTCAATCTCGGCCACCCGCTCGTACTTGGGGTCCATCAGAGCCTCCAGCGCACCTTCGGCCAACCTACGTATGGCGTGAGAGATACGCCCGCCGGACGGGCTGTCAAGAAGGCGGGGAACAGCCCTGTTTCATGGCCTTCCTGGGGGGGCTACATTCCATGGTTGGAGGTGCGAAGCGAGCTGTGGGGCGACGCGGAGTAAAGGAATACCGGGCCGCGGAAGCGCTAGCGTTGATCGCGGCGGACCGCGACCACGTGCCCCTGGTGTGCCCGTCGTGCGGGACGCGATCGATCCTCCGCGCGCCCCGGCGCCGAGGGCTCAAGGTCACGCCGCTCGCACCAGAGCGTGTGACGCTGACCTGCCAGAACTGCGGTCGGCATGCGTCGTACGTCGAGCGGGGACGCGAGCCCCCGCGGGACGAGACCATGGATCCGCAGGCGATCCGGGCGTAGCGGCCGGCCTGCGTTCCCCGAATCAGGCGAGGAGGGCGACAAGGCACGTGGCCGGCGACGCCATACAGATGATGGGCACGGTGACCGAAGTGCTTCCCAACACGACGTTTCGGGTGAAGCTCGAAAATGGGCACGAGGTGCTGGCCTACGTGAGCGGCAAGATGCGCAAGAACTACATCCGGATTCTGCAGGGGGATCGCGTGGCGGTCGATCTGTCGCCCTACGATCTCACACGCGGACGGATCACCTATCGATATAAGTGAGGGTGTCAGGACGAGTTGCGAAGCGGTGCCAAACGAAGAGGCCGGGATCGCTCCCGGCCTCTCGCTTTCTCTGCGTCCTGCTCAGCGTCGTCTAGTAGAACAGCATGAACCCAGCCGAGATATCCGTCCGGTCCAGCGCTCCGGACTGGTGATTGATCTCCCGGCTCACTTCGCCCACCAGCTTCAGGGATTTCGTCCACTGGTGGTACACGCCCAGCGTGTACATCGACAGCACGAGGAGCGGCCCGCTCGTCTCGCCCGTGCCCGAGCCCTTCAAGCGGCTCGTCCCCCAGCTCGCGCCGAGGGTCGTCTTCTTATTGGCCGTGTAGGAAACCTGAGCGTAGCCGCCGTCCGACTTGCGAAGCGAACCGTTCGGCGCGATGGCGTTCGCCGTGAATCCGAGGACGTGGCCCAATCCGGACCCAGTGTACCCGGTCACCACGAGGGTGATATCCTGGAGATCCGCCTTGACGCCCGCGGTGCCGCCGATTGTGGTCTTTGCGCTGTCGCCCACCAGCGTCCACGTGGACTGCCACTCGCCGCCTGCCCAGACCATGAACCGGTTCTTCCCGCTGGTCTGATGGTAGGTCGCCTCCGCCTCGACGCGCGGCATCTTCGTGACGCTGTACGCGCTGCCGACCGCGCCGAAGACGGAGGGCTGGAACAACCCGACCGAGAACTGCAGCGGATTCTTTGGCGCCGAGTTATAGGTCACTTGAGCGTTGAAGTTCGGATAGATGTACCCGTAGCCGATGCGCCCCAGGGTCGTGCCGCCACCCTGCGGATTGCCCACGGCACCCACGCCGAACAGGGTCATGTCATTGACGATGTTCTGCCGCTGAAAAAGCGCCAGCTCACGGCCGACGAGCAGCGATGAGCCATCGCTAAAGCCGATCGTCATGTACACCTGCCGCATGTCGATCGCGGCCCCCGACTGGGCGCCAAACTGGTCGTGCACACCCGCGTTTTGAATCTGGGGCGCGAACCCGAAATGGATGCCCAGGTTCATCCCGGCTTCCTTGCCCTTCGCTTCGAACGTCGCGAACGTCGGCAGGAGACCGGTGCGGATGCTCGAGTTCTTGCCGCCGCTCGTCGAATCCGACGAGTACACCCAAAAGGCGTTCACGTTGCCGGCGAACGTGAACGACCAG
>DATLKW010000244.1:0-2408 GCA_035538175.1 Gemmatimonadales bacterium
CCCAGCGCCGCCGCGCCGCATCACCCTGCCGTCCTACCTGCGCGTCGACGTCGCCGCGACGCTCGTGCTGCGCCCCGCCGAGGGCGGCACGCCCGGCCTCGCCATCGCCGCCCGCGTCGAAAACGCGTTCGATCACGCCTACGAGGAGGTCAAGAACTTCCCCGCGCGCCGACGGACCATCTTCGTCGGCGGGGAGCTCCGCTTCGGTCCCAGGTGAAGCGGGTCGCTCGGATCCCGTCGCTCCTCCCGAGCGCGACCGAGATCGGCTACGCGTTGGGGCTCGCACAGGCGACGCCGTGGGCGTAGCCGAGCCGGCGCAGCCGGTGCTCGTTGCCTGGAGCGGCGGCAAGGACAGCGCGCCCGCGCTGCGCGAGATCGTCCGCGCGGGCAGGTATCGCGTGACCGCGCTCGTCACGACGGTGACCGCGGAATACGAGCGGGTGAGCATCCACGGCGTGCGCCGCTCGCTCCTCCATCGCCAGGCCGAAGCCGTGGGCCTGCCACTCCACGAGGTGGTGATCCCGCCCCGCGCGACGAACGCGGAGTACGAGGCAGCGCTGGTTGCCGCCCTCGCGACCCAAGGGGTGCGCCACCCCGGGCTGGACACGATCGCCTTCGGGGACCTGTTCCTCACGAGCATCCGGGAATACCGCGAGCGCCTCCTCGCGCGCATCGGCTGGCGAGGGCTGTTTCCGCTCTGGCTCAAGGGTACGCGGGCGCTCGCGCACCAATTCGTCGACCTCGGGTATCGGGCGGTCCTGGTCTGCGTCGACCGGACGCAGCTCGACGAGGCGTTCGCGGGTCGCGAATTCGATGCCGCGCTCCTGCGCGACCTCCCGCCTGCGGTCGATCCTTGTGGGGAGAACGGGGAATTCCACACGTTCGTCTCCGCGGGACCGGGATGGCGTGCGCCCATCGAGTACCGGCGCGGTGCGATCGTCGTTCGGGACGATCGGTTCGTATATTGTGACCTTATGGACACGCCATCCCGATGAGACGCGTTCTCGTCCTGGGGGTCCTGTTCGCCGCGGCGTGCAGCGACGCACTCGAGCAGAGCAGTTCGGCCGGGCAATACGTGGGATTCGTGACCGGGCAGAACAGCTTGCTCCTCCTCGCGGCGACCGATCTCACGCTAACCGTGGTGCAGCTCCCCGGCTCCGCCCAGCGCCTGGCCGGTCGCGGGAGCGTCTTTCTCGCTTCCCTCGGGACCTCCCAAGTCGCCGTGGTCGACCTCACGCAGAACCCCGCGAGCGCGCGGGCGATCGGGCTTTCAGTGCCGAGCGGCGCGGCTAGCGTAGTGGACGCCGTGATGGCGGACGACTCGATCGCGTGGGTCGCCCTGTTGCAACCCTACGCCGCTCGCGTGAACTACCGCACCGGCCTGGTCAGTATGGTCTTTCTCGGCGGCGGGCGGGTGGGAACCCCCGTCGCCGTCGCGGTCACCGCGGGGCTGGTCTTCGTCGCTCAGAATGCGGGGGCAACGAGTCCGAGCTTCCTCACGGTGGTCAATCCCGTCACGAAGGTTGTCATCGATACCGTAGTGCTCACCCCCGCCCAGGCACGACTCGCGGTCGTCGGCGACGATAGTCTCCTCTACATCGTGACCAGCCGAGCCCTCAACGACAGCGGTCGGGTTTCCGTCGTCGACCCGGTCGCACGGCAGGAACTGGCAGTGATCAACGGCCTCGGGACCTTCCCATGGCAGGCCCTCTTCCATCCCGCCGGGAGCCGGCTCTTGGTGGGGTCGCCGTACAGCGGCATTCAAGAGGTCAATGCCATCACGAAGACCCTGATTCGACCACCGTCCGAGGCGGTTCGCCCGGGCGGGCACTCGGTGCTCGGCCTCGCGATTGATCAGGGGGGGATGATCTATGCCGCGGATTCGAGCTGCGCGATCGATATCCTGGAGCCACCTCCCGACTACAGCGTGCGTCGCGTCGTCCCCGTGCCTGGCGTGCTGTGCCCGACCTACGGCGCCGTCGCCACGAGGCCCTGAGTACGTCCCTCGTCACCACCCCCGCCGTCGTCCTGCAGACGTACCGCTACAGCGAGACGTCGAAGGTGCTGCGCCTGGCGACTCGCGACTTGGGGCTCCAGAGCGCGATCGCCAAGGGCGCCCTCCGCCCGAAGAGCCGCTTCGGCGCGGGGCTCGAGCTCTTAAGCGAAGGGATGGCGCAGCTGTATTTCCGCGAAACCCGCGAGTTGCACACCCTCGGCGCCTTCGACCTCCTCACGCTGCGACGCGGTCTTGCAGGTGACGTGGGGCGCTTCGCCGGCGCTACCGCCTTGAGCGAGGTCATGCTCAAGATGACGCCCCCGGCACCCCTGCCGCTCGCCTACGACACCCTCACCGCCGGGCTCGATGCGCTGGAGAGCGCCCCTCCCGAGGGCGCCGACGCCGTCGCCCT
>DATLKW010000245.1:0-3196 GCA_035538175.1 Gemmatimonadales bacterium
TACACCTCGGCCAGGTCCTCGGGCATGCGACCCTAGGAGGAAGACCCTGGAGACCCGGCGGGCGAGGGGCGCCGATCGCCCCACGCTCCGCCGCCCGCCCGTTCGTGCCGCCCTCCGCTCATCCGCGAAAATCCCTCACGAGCCGCTCGAGTTCGCCCTCAGCCCAGACCGTCTGCCCGTGCTCCGCAATCTCGAGGCTCACGCGGCGGCCGGCCACCAGCACGGCCGGCGCGAGCGCCGCGGGCCCGACCATCTCGGGCAGCGCGCGCAACAACGCAAAATAGGCGTCGCTGAAGGCGGCCACGTGCACCACGGGGATGGAATCGCGCTCGCCAATATCGGTCCACACTTGATCGCGCAGAACGAACACCCGCCCACCCGCGCGCTCCGTGTGCGTCCCCAGGCCGCGCCCTTCCCCGTTGGCGAAGGGCAGACCGGTGCGACTATTGACGGGAGGAGCCGCGCTCACGGCGTCAAGATGTTCCGCTTGCCGGAGCTGCTCGGCGGCCACCGCGGCTTGCACCGCCCCCGCCCCCACTTGATCCCGCGGCGCTGGCACGAAGGGCCGCATCTGGCGCTCGACGATGACGCCCGGCTCCTGCACCAGGTACGACGTGTACTCGGTGAGAATCCCGTAGCGCAACGCCAGCCGTTTGAGCTCATCCACGATCTCGGGATTGGCGCCATGTAAACGGACCTCGCGCGACAGGGCCCCGGCCTTGCGCGCCGCCCAGAGCTGCTCGACGTAGCCTGCGTCCGGCGCGTCGTCGTCGAGTCGCGCCGCCGTCGAGAAGCGCTCCTCGTGCCTCCCGCGCCGCCCGGTCACCGTGACCATCCGATCGCCGCTCCCGCGCTCGCCCATTCCCACCGGCGCTCGATACCGGCCGAACACCACTAGCTCGTCACCGGCGAACACGTCGGGCAGCCGCTGCGGCTGCACATCGTAGAGCTCCACGCCATCGGCCGCGAGCGCGAGATCGGTGACCACCGGAGCCGAGACCTTCGCGGCCAAGGCCCCGACGCTCCGCTCGATGTCGCCGCCGGGCGGGATGTAGGCAGTGACCCCCCGCGCCCGCTCGGTCAAACGATCGAGCAGATAGGTATTCACGTCATTGCCGATGCCAAAGGCAAACACGCAGAACGTGCCGCGCCCGCGCTCGGCTTGGTCTGCGAGACGCTCGGGATCGGTCTCGCCCACGGTCGGCATGCCGTCGGTGAGGAACACGACCACGCCGAAGGCGCCGGAATCGGGTGGCGCGGCGAGTGCCTCGGCGAGCGCCCCCGCGATGTTCGTCCCGCCGCCAGCCACAAGGCGGCGCACCCAAGCTTGCGCCGCGCGAACTGCTTCGCCCGTCGCCGCCGTCCACCCTGCGGCGAACCGCTCGACCCCCCCGCTAAAGGCGATCACGCGGAACCGGTCCCCCGCGCGGAGGGTGCCGAGTAACTGGGTCAGCGCCGCCTGCGCCTGGTCAAGCTTCTCGCCCGACATCGACCCCGACACATCGAGCACGGCGACCAGGTCGCGGCGCATCGGCTGCGCCTCGGCCGGCCGCCCCGGCGCGAGGAGCAGCATGAAGTACCCGTCTTCACTCACCCCTTGCCGTCCCACGAACGACAGACCCACGAGCCCCTTCGCAATCGGCAGGAACAGTTCGAGGTCCCCGCGGACGCTCGTGTCGGCGAGCGTGATCTCCATCCGCCCACCGTCGCGCGTCACGCTGACGCGATGCGTCGGCGAGTAGGGCTCGCCGAACCGGTCAGCCGAATCCACCTGGATGCGCAGGCTCCGGGAGGGCAGGGCGCCCGAGTGGGGGCCCGTGGCGTAGCGAAACCGCAACGCGTCACCCACCCGTTCGAGTAGCTGCGTGTAGCGCAGGGCGATGCGGCGCGTTTCGCCGGGGGCGATGGGGAACACGCGCGCTCGCAGGAGGCCGTGGCCCGCGAGCTCGATCAGCGCAGGGTCGCGCTTGCGACGCACGATCTCCTCGTAGATCGCCCGGGCCTGGACCGCGTCCATCGGCTCGCCCTTTAGCTCGCGATCCCCCTGCCACAGGGAGAAATCGCTGAACGCCGCCTCGCCGGGCAGCGGATAGAGGTAGCTCGCCTCATCGAGCGCTGGTCCCGCGTTGCGGAACCACTCCTCGACCGTGACGCGGGCCGCCCGCCCGCCGAGCGTAACTTGCACGGCGCTCCGCACCTTCTCGATCGCGCCACGCGGCGCCACCGGCAGTACCCGGATCGGTTCGATCCAGCCCTGCCCTTCCGCCGCGCGCAGTGGCACGCTCACGACCACCGCGAGCACAACCATCCGAAGCGAGCACACCATGGCAACAGCTCCTGTGCGAGATGCGAGGAGAGACGCCCGGCGCGCCTCCGGTTGCACAGGACCTCGCGTCTCAAGCCATTGCGGCACCAAAAGGGGCTCCCCATCTTGGGGTGCGCCCGCCCCGGCCGTCCGTCGCCGCGCCCTAGTGGATGGAATGACCCGTGCCGCGCTACACCTATCGCCGGCTGACGAGGCTACCCAGCACCGCGGACCAGTTCCGCCGCCATACCCCACTCAACCTTCCCGGTATGCTCGACGGCCTGCGCTTCGAGCACACCGTCCTGCGCCCCGGCGCCGAGCTACCGGCCTCGGTCGAGGACGGCGCCGGCGTGCTCATCTTCACCCTCGCGGGGCGGGGCGTCATGCTCCTCGATGGCGATCGCATTGAAGTGTCCGCCAACGACCTCGTGCATATCCCGCCCGGGGTGCCCTTCGCCATGCACACCCTCGGGGAGTCCGACTGGGTCCACGTAGTCCTGCAGGCGCCGGTGTCGTAAGCGCGAGCCGGAGGGGGTGGGGCGGGGGTGGGGGTGGGGGTGGGGGCCCCGCCGAAGGGGCGAAAAGGACGGACCGGCGGAGAGGGCTCGACCCCCCCGTGCCGCCGGAGGCCCGAGCGGTCTCAGCCCACGGCGCAGGCGTTCGGTCCGAACTCGAGCACCTCGGCATCCCCAGCCGCGATCTCCACGAGGCCGAGATTTGCGAGCTTGATCGTGCGGTACGCCTCGGGCGGCGCGACGGCGTGGGCCTTCACCCACGCGAGGAACGCGACTCGGTCACGGATGGCCGCAGCTTCGTTGGTAGCCGCGATCACGTCCACGCGCGCAGCCACGCTGCGGTCGGCGCGACGCTCGGTCTCGCTCGCGTAATGTG
>DATLKW010000246.1:0-2929 GCA_035538175.1 Gemmatimonadales bacterium
TTCGGAGGCTTCTCCGGGGGCCGACGCGTCCACGGGCCGAAGGCGTCGCGCCGCGAACTGGCACACGGGTTCGACGATCTCGAGAAGCGCCTCGCCGCGCTCGAAGACGCTCAGGCGCAACTCGGGAGTGGGGGGGTCGACGCCCTCCGGAGCAGACTGAGTGAGGTCGAGGAACGGCTGGACTTCGCGGAGCGGCTCCTGGCGCAGCACCGCGAGGGTGAGCGCCTCCCACCGCCGAAGAGCTAGACCCGCTCCTCGAGTGACCGCGGAGCGAGACCCGTCGCGGTCCGCCGCAGGCATTCCGAGGCGGTCGACGTTCATGCTCTGACGGACGCCTGCGGCCGCCCACGAGCATTGGAACTCTCTTGACCCGACGCGGTAGGGAAGAGAGCAACACCCACAACGCGCGGTGCCGACCGGGGTTGGTCACGGCGGGTGCCCGCGCAACCTTGGCTCCGCGGGGGCGAGCGCCCGCGAGTCCGCACGAGGGTGTGATTCCCGTCACGCCATCGGGACCTCACGGCCGCTCAATTAGCCGGGCGGAGCATTCCCTATACAACCGGAGGATGCGATGAGCCGCTTCGGTTATCTACTCGTCTGCGTGCCGCTCGCACTCGGTGGCTGTGCGCCGGGGATGGGCGTGTACACGCAGGCCGAGGTGGTCTACGCGGAGCCCGCCGCCTACGTCTACGACGCGCCGCCGGATCGCCTAGTGATCGTGACCCGCGAGGTGCTTGTGGAGCGGGGCTACGAGGTTTTTCGCGTCGAGGACGACGGGCCCAACCGTGTGATCTGGGCGCGGCATCGGCGTGGCGACGACGAAGGGGATGAGGACGGGGGGAGCGGCGAAGTGGTCCGCGTGTTCGTCACTCAGAACGGCAATCGAGTGGCGGTTCGGGGACTCACCGAGGTGCGAGACCGGGGAGAGGGGGACCGGGGCAACGAGGACCGGGGGGACCGCGGGGACCGGGGTCGACACCGGGGGTGGCGGAAGAAGGATCGTGCCGAGAGTCTCATGGGTGAGATCGACCGCCGCATGCGCCGTCGCCGGGAGGGCGACGACCATTAGCTTTCAGGGGTGTCGCGTGCCCCCGACGCCTCATCTCCCGGCCTGACCGACGCGCGCCGGCGAGCCCGTCCAGGCTCGCCGCGCGCGCTGACGGTCGGGGAGTCTCGGTAGGCCCGGGTATCGGCCGCGCCACGCCTTGGCAGCCGGCCGGGAGTTCGATCCCCGGCTCGTGGTCCGATGCCGCATCGAACCCCTTGGCGCCCCCCTGCGTGACCGTCCCTGCCCACCACGGACGATGTTGAACCTCCTCGCCTTCATTGGTGCGAGCCTCGGTGGCGCCATCGGCTGGTGGCTCGGCGCGCACGTCGGGGTGATGACGGCGTTCGTCGTGAGCATGGTCGGGACGGGCATCGGCCTCTACGCGGGGCGCAGGATCGGCAGCTCGGTGCTGGGCTGAGAGCGAGCGCGGCGGACCCGCTTGCCGGTGCGCGTCGTGGTTTCTTATGGTTGGGAGCGTGCGAGCGGGGACGAGGCGACTCTGGCCCTCTCAGGCGCGATTGGCTTCACTTGCACTCTGTCCGCGGGCGCCTCAATCGAGGCGGGGATCCGGGCCCGCGTCACGCGACGCCTCGAAGGGGCACCCCAATGCGCCGCATGGGTTCAGTCCGAGGAGCCAGGGGCATGGTTCGCGCGAGCCTCGTCGTGTGCGCCCTCACGGCGTGCGGATCACGACGAGCGGAGCAGGCGTTTCTCGCGCGCCGCGTGCCGGTGCTCAAGTTCGATTCCCTGCTGAAGGCGTCGGACAGCGTGCGGTTGGCGCTCGCCGACGCGCGGACGCTCTTCGCGGCGGCGGCTGATTCTGGGCTCCCGCTGCATGCTCCGCACGACACGATGACCATCGCGGAGCTCATCACGTGGACGCGGGCGGAGCAGGCGCGCAAGCAGCAGGTCGACGCGGCCGCCGCGGCCGCGGAGCGGGCGCGCGAGGATTCCCTCAAGAAGGTGCTCGCCCCGCTCCTCGCCGCTACGATCGTCAAGAAGACGTTCCTACCGAAGGATCCCGCCTCCGAGCAGTTCGAGGACTTCATCTCGCTCGTGTTCGCCTACAAGAACACCGGGACGAAGCCGATCCACGCGTTCCAGGGCGACGCGACGTTCCTCGACGCATTCGGCGACTCCATTTACAGCGCGCACCTGCGGGTGGACCTCGCGCTCCGTCCGGGCCAAACGCGCCGCGACCAGCCCCGGATCGTGCGGTTCAATCCCTACCGGGTCGCCCATCAACGACTGCGCGACACGCCGCTCGAGAAGCTGAAGCTGGTCTGGGAGACGACGGAGATCCTCTTTGCCGACAGCAGTCGGCTCAGCGTAAAGCCGGAACGCGCCGGCACCTAACGCCCGAGTGTTGCGTGGTCGCAAGCAGGTTAGGGGGCAAGCGTTACCTAGGCCCCCGCAGGCGACTCTTTCCCAGGATGTGCAGTTTGCGCAGATTGGCAGGCCACCCCGAGGCGTGCAAAAGCCCTTCGCGAGGATCGCCATGATTTACCAGCTGACGCCGGACGCTCAGCTCATCGAACGCATGGCCACTGGTGACGGTCGGGCTCGCGAGGAGTTCAAGAACCGCCACCGCCTCTCCCTCTACGCTCGCGTCTACGCCCTGCTTGCCGATACCCGAGCCACCGACGAAGTCCTGAGCGAAACGTTCGAGCTCGCCTTTCACGGCGCCCGCCGCTTCAAGCCGGAGGCGGGAAGCGCGGTCAATTGGCTGACGGAGATCGCGCGGGGCTTAGTTCGTCGGCGTCAGCGTCCCGCGTTCCCCTGAGGGCGGGACCGGCCCTCGCGTCGCCCGTGGCCGAGGGTCGTCGGAGGCGTTGACGGACGCCCGGCGCGCCTGCAGGATAAGGCAGACTCTTCGAGGTG
>DATLKW010000247.1:0-4781 GCA_035538175.1 Gemmatimonadales bacterium
CCTTGCCAGCCCGCTGCGCTCGGCCGCGGGGGAGCCGTTCGGAGGATTCGTGGCGCTACGCTCCCGTGAGCGCGAACTCGCGGCGTTCAGCGCGCTCCGACGGACCATGGGGCTGGCGATCGCCCTGGGCGTGCTACTCGCCCTGCTCTCGGCCTACGTGCTCGCCCGCCAGGTGGCCGGTCCGATTCGTCGTCTGGCGCTCGCGACGCGCCGGGTGCAAGAGGGCGACTACAACGTCACCATCGAAGTGCCGACGCGCGACGAGCTCGGGATCCTCTCCGGGGCCTTCAACAGCCTCGTCGCAGACTTGAAGGAGAAGGCGGCCCTCGTCGAGTACATGACCTCCGCCGCCGCAGCGGCGACCCAGCTCGCGCCGGTCACCCCCATTGGCGTGACGGCACCCACGGGCGACCTGCTGCGCGCGGGGAGCGTCTTCGCGAATCGCTACGAGGTGCAAGAGCTCCTCGGCTCGGGAGGCATGGGTCTCGTGTACCGCGCGTTCGACCGCGAGCTCCAGGAACCCGTCGCGATCAAGACGCTGCGCCCCGAGATGGTGGCCGCCGACGGCGTTGCGCTCGAGCGCTTCAAACAGGAGATCCGCCTCGCCCGCAAGATCGCGCATCGCCACGTCGTCCGGACCTATGACTTGGGGGAGGTGAACGGCCGCTACTATCTCACCATGGAGTACGTCGAGGGCACGCCGCTCAAGCAACTCATCGAGGCACGCGGCCGCCTGCCCGTGTCCGTCACGCTCACGATCGGCAAGCAGTTGTGCCGTGCCCTTGAGGTCGCGCATCAGCAGGGCATTATCCACCGCGACATCAAGCCCCAGAACCTCGCGGTCGAGCCGAGTGGCTTCCTGAAAGTCATGGACTTCGGGATCGCACGCCTGGCGCATCCGCCGCACGGGAAGGGGCTCACGGTCGAGGGCACCGCGATCGGCACCCCCGACTACATGTCCCCCGAGCAGTTCGCGGGTTCGGAGCTCGACGCCCGGAGCGACCTCTACTCAGTGGCCGTCGTACTGTTCGAGTGCCTGACCGGTCGGATCCCCTTCGTGGCGGACTCGGTGTACGCCCTCATCGCGAAGCACTTGGAAGAGAACCCCCCCGATCCCCGGTCCTTGAACGCCGACATCCCGGCCGCGCTCGCGGGGGTGATCCTCAAGGCGCTGGCCAAGGTGCCGGGAGATCGCTACCAATCGGCCGGGGAGTTGCACGACGCCCTGTCGGCCATCGGGTAGATCGTCGCGCCGCCGGGCTCTCGCACGGGCCCGCGTCCGCCGCACCCAGCGCCGATCCGGGCCCGCCCTGCTCGCCCCCCCGTGCGTCTCAAGGGGCGTCAGCCCGTGGCGTCGGGCTTGCCCTAACCCCAACTCCCCCTCTATCTTGGAAGTCTATTTGGGAACTTTTCGCCTGGGGTTATGCCGACCATCAACCAGCTGGTGCGCCACGGCCGGCGCGACGTGGAAGCGAAGGAGAAGGCGCCCGCGCTGCGCGGCAATCCCCAGAAGCGGGGCGTATGCACGCGCGTCTATACGACCACGCCGAAGAAGCCGAACTCGGCGCTGCGCAAGGTGGCGCGCGTCCGGCTGACGAACGGCTTCGAGGTCACGGCCTACATTCCCGGGGAAGGGCATAACCTGCAGGAGCACTCGATTGTGATGATCCGCGGCGGCCGCGTGAAGGATCTGCCCGGCGTGCGCTACCACATCATCCGGGGTACGCTCGATGCCGCGGGGGTGAACGAGCGCAAGCAGTCGCGCTCGAAGTACGGCGCCAAGCGGCCCAAAGAGGCCGCCGCATCATGAGCCGTCGTAAGAAGGCGATTCGACGCCCGGTCCCGGCCGATCCGCGCTACGACAGCCAGACCGTGTCCAAGTTCTTGAACAACCTGATGGAGCGCGGAAAGAAGTCGTTGGCCGAGCGCGTGTTCTATCACGCGATGGACCTGATCGAGCAGCGCACCGGGCAGCCGGGCGTGAACGTGTTTAAGCAGGCGCTGTCGAACGTGAAGCCGGCACTCGAGGTAAAGTCCCGGCGGGTCGGCGGCGCGACGTACCAAGTGCCGGTGGAAGTCCGGCCCGAGCGGCGCACGGCGCTGGGGATGCGGTGGCTCATCCAGTTCAGCCGCGCGCGGCGCGAGAAGAATATGGCCGAGCGGTTGGCGGCGGAGCTGATCCTCGCCTCGAAAGGCGAGGGCGACACGATCAAGAAGAAGGAAGACACGCACCGGATGGCGGAGGCCAACCGGGCATTCGCGCACTATCGCTGGTAAGGCGGGGCGGGGTGCGCGCTCGGGGTGCTCCCCCGAGCTGAACGCCTAGACCGACAACTTGGGGACCCTGCACTAAGGGATCCTTCATCGAGGAGGCCGCGGGCCTCCCGATGCATGCGGAGCGAGACCGGCCCGAGCACGGGCGTCGCGGTCGCCCCGCCTTTTTGCTGACTAAGGGACCAGGAATGCCGCGCACCACGCCGCTCGACAAAATTCGGAACATCGGCATCATGGCGCACATCGATGCCGGGAAGACGACTACGACCGAGCGGATCCTGTATTACACGGGACGGACCTACAAGCTGGGCGAGGTACACGAAGGCACCGCGACGATGGATTGGATGGAGCAGGAGCAGGAGCGTGGGATCACCATCACCTCCGCCGCCACCACCGCCTTCTGGCCCCGCCGCGGCGAGCAACACCGTATCAACATCATCGACACCCCCGGCCACGTGGACTTCACCGTGGAGGTGGAGCGCAGCCTCCGGGTCTTGGACGGGGCGATCACCGTGCTCGACGCCGTCGGCGGCGTCGAGCCCCAGACCGAGACCGTCTGGCGCCAGGCCGATCGCTACCACGTGCCCCGCATCATCTTCGTCAACAAGATGGACCGCGTCGGCGCGGACTTTGGGATGTGCGTGACGATGGTCCGCGAGCGCCTCGGCGCCAACGTCGTTCCGATCCACCTGCCACTCGGGTCGGGGGAGCTCTTTACGGGCATCATCGACTTGGTCCGCCAGGTCGAGATCGTCTACGACGACGCGTCGCTCGGGAAGAAGTACGTCGAAGGACCCATCCCCGCCGCCCTCAAGGCCAAGGTGGCCGAGATGCGCCACCAGATGCTCGAGGCCGTCGTCGAACAGGACGACGCCATCCTCCACAAATACCTCGAGGAGCACGAGCTCTCCGAAGACGAGATCCGCACGGTCCTTCGCAAGGCGACGATCTCCGGCAAGGTGGTCCCGGTGCTGGCGGGGGCGGCGTTTAAGAACAAGGGCGTCCAGGCGCTCCTCGACGCCGTTGTGGACTACCTCCCGTCGCCCGTCGACATCCCGGCGATTCAAGGACACCTGCCGCATCACGACGCGACGCACGCCGTCCGCCACGCGTCGGACGAGGAGCCGTTCTCGGCGCTCGCGTTCAAGATCATGACCGATCCGTACGTGGGGAAGCTGACGTTCTTCCGCGTGTACTCGGGCGTGCTGTCCGCCGGCTCCTACATCTACAACAGCACCAAGGACAAGAAAGAGCGCATCGGGCGGCTGTTGCAGATGCACGCCAACAAACGCGAGGAGCTCACCGAAGTCCGCGCCGGCGACATCGCCGCGGCGATCGGGCTCAAGGACACGAAGACCGGCGACACGCTGTCGGACGAGTCCCACCCGATCATCCTCGAAGCGATGAAGTTCCCCGAGCCCGTCATTTCGGTCGCCATCGAACCCAAGACGAAGGCCGACCAGGACAAGCTGAGCATCGCGCTCGCTAAGCTGTCGGAAGAGGACCCCACGTTCCGGGTCCACACCGACGCCGAAACGGCCCAGACCATCATCTCAGGGATGGGCGAGCTGCACCTCGAGATCATCGTCGACCGCATGAAGCGGGAATTCAAGGTCGACGCGAACGTGGGGCGCCCCCAGGTGGCCTACCGCGAAACGGTGCGCAAACGGGTCGAGGAGGTGGAGGGCAAGTTCATCCGCCAGACCGGCGGCCGGGGCCAGTACGGCCACGTGGTGATCAACCTCGAGCCCGGCAAGCCCGGCACGGGATTCGTGTTCGAAGACAAGATCGTCGGCGGCGTGATCCCGCGGGAGTACATCGGGCCCGTGGAGCAGGGGGTGAAGGAAGCCCTCGAGAACGGCGTGCTCGCGGGGTACCCGATGGTGGACGTGAAGGTCGAACTCGTCGACGGCTCCTACCACGACGTCGACTCGAGCGAGATGGCCTTCAAGATCGCGGGGTCGCTCGCCGTGAAGGAAGCGGCCCGCCAGGCGCACCCGGTGCTGCTCGAGCCGATCATGGATGTGGAGGTCGTCACCCCCGCCGACTACATGGGCGACGTCATCGGCGATCTGTCCTCGCGGCGCGGCAAGATCGGCGGCATGACCCAGCGCGCCGACGCACAGATCGTCGCCGCGAGCGTGCCCTTGTCGGAGATGTTTGGATACTCGACCACGCTGCGCTCGATGAGCCAAGGGCGCGCGAACTATAGCATGGAGTTCAGTCACTATCAGGAAGTGCCGAAGCAGAAGGCGGACGAAATCGTGTCGAAGGTGAAGGGCTAGCGGCCCCGGCGGAACGGCGACGGCGCGCGCGCCGCCGCCGCCCCGCCTACCACCACGCACTTGCACCCTGGGGAACGGAGTCATGGCCAAGGCGAAATTTGAGCGTACGAAGCCGCACGTGAACGTGGGGACGATTGGGCACGTGGATCATGGGAAGACGACGTTGACGGCGGCGTTGACGAAGGTGGCGGCGGAGAAGGGGTTGGCGACGTACGTGCCGTA
>DATLKW010000248.1:0-18484 GCA_035538175.1 Gemmatimonadales bacterium
CAGGCCCGATCGCGGTCGTCACGGACGGCGCCGTGTCCGACCTCGCCGATATCCCCGCCGATCTCCTCGGCCACGCGCGCGTCATCGTGCTGCCCCGCGCCCCGTTCTTCGACGCGTTCGTCGCCGCCGTCGACGGGCCGAGGCGCGTGGGCGCGCGCGATACGATTCGCTTGAAGGTGAGCTATGGCGTGGCGGGCCCGCGCGGCGGCAGCGCCGCGACGCGCACGGCGACCCTTCGCGTCGCGAGCGACGGCCACCGCCTCAGCACCCAGCGCGTTGCGCTCCCCGACTCGGGCGTCGTGACGACCGAGGTCCTCCTCCCCGCGAGCCAGCTCCCTCGCTCGGGGTGGACGGCCCTCGACGTGCGCCTCGATGGGGTCGCCGACGCCGAGCCCAAAGACGACGGTCGCGCGTTCGTGCTCCAGGTGAACCCCGACCCCTCCGTCGTGCTGCTCGCCTCCCCGCCCGATTGGGACACCCGGTTCCTCGCCCGCACGCTTGCCGACGTGGCGCGCGTACCGGTGCGGACCCTCGTCGCGGCGGACCCGCAAGCGCGGAGCTGGCGCGATGCGGCCACCCTGAAGGCGGTCCCGGCGGGCGAGGTCCAGCACGCCGCTGACCACGCGGCCCTCGTGGTTGAGGCCGGCGACCCGGCCACGTTCGCCGGCTTCGCCCCCAAGGGCGCCGTGCTCCTCTGGCCCCTCGCCCGGCGCCAGGAGGGGGACTGGTACCTGCAACCCACAGGTGCCTCGCCCCTCGCCGCGGAGCTCGTGGGGGTGGAGTGGGACTCGCTGCCCCCCCTTACGTGGGTCGCCGACCTCGCGCCCCCGTCCCCGACGGACAGCGCGACGAGCGTCGTGCTCATGGCTCGACGGGCGAAGCGCGGGCCCCCACGCCCGGTCGTGGTGCTCGCCGAGCGCCCGGACGCGCCGCGCCGCGCCGTGCTAGCGGGGGGAGGGCTGTACCGCTGGGCGTTCCGGGGCGGGGCGAGCACGGAAGCCTATCGGGCGCTCATTGCCGGACTCGCGGACTGGCTCCTCGCCGGGCGGGCGCCCAACGGGGAGCGCTTCGCCCCCGTGACGTACGAAGTCCCGAATGGCCTGGCCATTCGGTGGCGCTGGACCGGACCGGGCGCGCCGCGGCCGCTCGCGGTGAGCTTCACGACCGGCGCGCGCGTGCGTACCGACACGCTCCGCTTCGATGCCGACGGCGCGGCCGAGCTGCGCTTCCCGCCGGGGGAGTACCGCTACGCCGCCGCCGCCGGCCCTGAACAGGGCCTCGTAGCGGTCGACGTCGCTTCGGACGAGTGGCGACCCGCCGCCCCGGCGCTCGCCGCCCAGCCGGGCAGGCCCGAGGGCGGGGGAACCCGCGCACCGCTGCGCGATCGTTGGTGGCTGTTCGTCGCCGCCATCGCGGCCTTCGCGGCGGAATGGGCGTGGCGACGGCGCTCGGGCCTTCCCTGATGCCGCTCTGGGAGCGGGTGGCCCGAGCCCTCGGACGTGGCGCCGCGGCGGAGCGCGCCGCGGCGGAGCGGATCCTGCTCGAGGCGGACTTCGGCGTCGAGGCCACCGAGGACATCTTGGGCCAAGTGTCGCGCGCCGCGGACGGCGACTTCCGCCGCGCCTTGGAGTGCGCCGTCATCGCCGCGCTCGACGTGGCCCCGCCCCACGGCACCCCCGGGACGCTCGCCCACGCCCCGGCGCCCCCGACTGTGATCCTCATCTCGGGCGTCAACGGCGTCGGGAAGACGACGACCGTGGCGAAACTCGCGGCCCGGCTGCAACTCGAGGGCCGCAGCGTGCTGCTCGCGGCCGCGGATACGTTTCGCGCCGGGGCCCGCGAGCAGCTCGCGACGTGGGCGGCCCGCCTCGGGGTGCCGTGCGTCACGGGGACGCGCGATCCCGCGGCGGTAGCGTTCGACGCGATCGCGGCCGCGGGGGCGCGGCACGCCGACACGGTGCTCGTGGACACCGCGGGCCGACTCCACACCGAAGACCAGCTCCTCGACGAACTGAAGAAGGTCGTCCGCGTGGTCGCGAAACGGGTGCCGGGCGCGCCCCACGAGTCGCTCCTCGTGCTCGACGGGACCGTGGGTCAGAACGCGGTGCACCAGGCCCGCGCGTTCGCCGGCGCCATCCCGCTCACGGGTCTCGTGATCACAAAGCTCGACGGCACCGCCAAGGGCGGCAGCGTCGTGGCGCTCGAGCGGGCCGTGCGCGTGCCGATCCGGTTCCTCGGGCTCGGCGAGGAGCTCGACGATCTCGAGCCCTTCGACGCGGCGCGCTTCGCTGAGCGACTCGTCGGCCGATGACGCTCGCACTTACCACGTCCGTGAAATACCTGAAGGGCGTCGGCCCCAAACGCGCCGAGGCGCTCGCGCGCTTGGGGATTCGGACCGTCGGGGATCTCCTCTACCACGCGCCGCGGCGCTACCTCGACGCGACCACGGTCGTTCCGCTGGCGCGCGCCCATGTAGGACAAGAAGTCACCTGCGTGGGCCGCGTGGCCAGTACCGGCGTGCTCCACACCCGCCGGGGGCTACGCGTGTTTCACGCGGTGCTGCGCGACGACAGCGGGCCGCTCGAATGCGCGTGGCCGGGCAAGCCGTTCCTCGAGCGCCAAATCAAACCAGGTCAGCTGCTCCTCGTCACCGGCCCCGTGCGCTACTACCACGGTCGGCAACTCGTGCCTCGCGAATTCGTGATCCTCGCCGACGACGGCGCCGCGGCGCCCGAGCGGGGCGTCGTCTTACCGGTCTACCCCGCGACCGAGGGGCTCACCCACCGCCAGATCCGCAGCCTGCTCGAGCGGCACCTGGACGCGCTCCTCGCGCTCGTGCACGACCCGCATCCCCGCGCGCTCCGCGACGCGATCGGACTCCCCTCCCTGCCCGCCGCGCTCGCCGCCGTGCATCGCCCCCGCACGGCGGCCGACGCGGAAGCCGGCCGCCGCCGACTCGCCTTCGACGAACTGTTCGATCAGCAGCTGGTGCAGGCGCGCGCCCGCGCTCTCGCGAAACGCGCCCGGGCCGGCATCCGCTTCGAGCTCAAGAAGGAGCTCACCACGCGGCTGAAACAACACCTGCCGTTCGAGCTCACCGCCGGCCAGCGACAGGCGATCCGCGAGATCGCCGACGACATGACGGCGCCCGTCCGCATGCACCGCTTGCTCATGGGCGACGTCGGCACGGGGAAGACGGTCGTGGCGCTGTTCGCGATGCTCCTCGCGCTCGAGAACAACTATCAGGCCGCGATCATGGCCCCCACGGAGCTGCTGGCGGAGCAGCACGCCGCGACGCTCAGTCGCTTGCTCGAGCCCCTCGCGATCGCCCCCGAGCTCCTCATCGGCCGGCTCTCCGGCCTCGAGAAGACGGCGGCCCGGGACCGCATCGCGCGCGGCGCCTCCCGGCTCATCGTCGGCACCCAAGCCTTGATCCAGGAGTCCGTCACGTTTTGGCGCCTCGGCCTCGCCGTGGTCGACGAGCAACACCGCTTCGGCGTCGAGCAGCGCGCCGCGCTCGTCGAAAAGGGGGACGCGCCGGACGTCCTGCTCCTCACGGCGACGCCGATCCCGCGCTCCCTCGCGCTCACGCTGTACGGCGATCTCGACGTCACCGAGTTGCGCGATCGCCCACCCGGACGGGGCACCGTTAAGACGGCGCTGCGCACCGAGGCGGCCCGCGCCAAGATCTACGAGTTCATCCGACGGGAATGCGCCGCCGGCCGCCAGGCGTACGTGCTGTACCCGGTCATCGACGAGTCCGAGCGGGCCGACCTGAAGGCCGCCACCACCATGGCCGGGCGACTCGCGGGCGTGTTCCCGGAGTTCCGGGTCGGCCTCGTCCACGGGCGGCTTAAGACGGAGGAGCGCGACGCCACGATGCGCGCGTTTCGCGACAACGCCGTGCAGGTCCTCGTAGCGACGAGCGTCATCGAGGTGGGGATCGACGTAGCGAACGCCACCGTGATGCTGATCGAGCACGCGGAACGCTTCGGGTTGGCGCAGCTGCACCAGCTGCGGGGCCGCGTCGGCCGGGGCGCCGCCGCGAGCCACTGCATCCTCGTGTCCGACGCGCCGGACGCGACGCCCCGCCTCCGGGCCTTCGCCGAGACGAGCGACGGCTTCAAGATCGCCGAGCTGGACCTGGCCGAGCGCGGCATGGGCGACCTCACGGGCGCCCGGCAGTCGGGCGGGGTGGCCCTGCGCTACGCGAACTTCGCCACCGATCTCCCGCTGCTCGAGGCCGCCCGCCACGCCGCCGCCGACATCCTGGCGCGCGATCCCGCCCTCACTCATCCCGACCACGCCGCGTATCGCGACCGCATCCTCCAACGCTATGAGCGGGGATTCGAACTGTTCCGCGTAGGATGAACGGCGCCTGAGCCCCCACGCCCGCCGCGCCCCTGAAGTGCCCGTTTTGCGTTGACAGTCCCGACGCCCCCCACTAGCGTACCGGCCCCATGCCTGCCTTCCACCGCATCGACGAGCTGCCCGCGCTCGCGGGCCAGGCCGTGTGCACGCGCGGCTGGGTCATGACCACCCGGTCGTCGGGCAAGATCGCTTTCGTCGCGCTGCGCGACGGGACTGGGTACCTGCAGGTCGTGCTCTCCAAGAAGGACGTGCCCGAGTCGGCGTGGGAGGCGTACAGCCGTCTCACCCAGGAGACGTCCATCGAGGTGACCGGAACGGTCCGCCCCGATGCGCGTGCCCCGGGCGGCGTCGAGCTCACGGCCTCCGATCTGCGCGTTCTCGGCCCGAGCGTCGACTATCCCATCACACCCAAAGAGCACGGGATCGCCTTCCTGTTCGAGCACCGCCACCTCTGGCTCCGCAGCCGACGCCAGGCCGCCATCGCCCGCGTCCGCCACGAAGTGGCTCAAGCGGTCCGCGATTTCTTCTACGAGCGCCACTTCGTGCTCGTCGACACGCCGATCCTCACCGGCGCGATCGGCGAGGCGGCAGGCCACCTGTTCGCCACCGAGTACTTCGACCTCGGCAAGGCGTACCTGGCGCAGACGGGGCAGCTCTACGTCGAAGCCGCGGCCGCGGCCCTCGGACGCGTGTATTGCTTCGGACCCACGTTCCGCGCGGAGAAGTCCAAAACCCGACGTCACTTAACGGAGTTCTGGATGGTGGAGCCCGAGGTCGCCTGGAACGACTCCGAGGCGAACATGGACCTCCAGGAAGCGTTCGTCTCCTACCTCGTCGCACGCTGCCTCGAGCGGCGGCGGGCAGACCTCGCCGAACTCGAGCGCGACGTGACGCCCCTCGAGACCGTGCGACCACCCTTCCCCCGCATCTCCTACACGGACGCGGTCACGCGCCTCCAAGGGCTCGGCAGCACCATCACCTGGGGACAGGACCTCGGCGGCGATGACGAGACCCTCCTCGCCCGCCAGTTCGATCGGCCGGTCATGGTCTTCAACTACCCGCGGGCGGTGAAGGCCTTCTATATGAAGGAAAACCCCGCCGATCCCCGCACCGTACTCAACAACGACATGCTCGCGCCCGAAGGCTACGGCGAGATCATCGGGGGCAGCCAGCGCGAAGATGACTACGACAAGCTGCTCGCGCGCATTCGGGAGGAGCGCCTGCCCGAAGAGGCCTACAGCTGGTACTTGGACCTGCGCAAATACGGCACGTTCGTGCACGCGGGATTCGGACTCGGCCTCGAGCGCACGGTCGCCTGGATCTGCGGCGTTCCGCATATCCGCGAGGCCATCGCGTTTCCGCGCACGCTGTACAAGCTGTGGCCGTGAGCGCGGCGCCTTCAGGGCGCCCCATCCACCGCTACTCGCCCGACCGCGGTTCGGGCGCGCCAGCGTGTAAGATGTAGAGAGCATGCGCGACCCTCAGATCTTTGGTCAGCACGAGCCCCAGACGCTCGCTCAGTTGCGCGATGTCGCCAGCCGCGCGGAGCGGGCGGCGCTCATGGCGGACGGCCACCTCGGCTACGTCATGCCGATCGGTGGCGTGGCCGCCTACCGCCATCAGGTGTCGGTCGTGGGCGTTGGCTTTGATGTGAGCTGCGGGAACGCCGCGATCCGCACGGACGTGACGCGCGCCCAGCTGACTCCGCACTTGGCCGAGCTCGCCGACGCGATTCACGACGCGATCTCGTTTGGCGTCGGGCGGAAGAATCGTGCCGACGATGCCCCGGTCGACCATCCGCTGTTCGACGACGCCGCCTGGGACGCCGTGCCCGACCGGCACGAGCGCGACCGGCTGCGCGCCAAAGCGCGCGATCAGCTGGGTACCGTCGGCAGCGGCAACCACTACGTCGACGTGTTTGCGGATGAGGCGGACAGCATTTGGGTGGGCGTCCACTTCGGCTCGCGCGGCTTCGGGTTCGGCGTGGCACACGGCTTCCTCGCCCTCAGCCAGAACCGCGCCTGGGGCGAGCGGGCTCCCGAGCGCGAAGTCCTGCTCGACGTGCGCACCTCACTCGGCGACGCCTACTGGCAGCTCATGAGCCTCGCTGGCCGCTACGCCTACGCCGGCCGCGAGTGGGTGGCCCGCAAGGTCGTCGCCATGCTCGGCGGGCAGGAGCTCGAGCTCGTGCACAACAACCACAACTTTGCCTGGCGCGAGGAGCACGGTGGCGAGTTCTTCTACGTGGTGCGCAAGGGCGCGACGCCTGCCTTTCCCGGCCAGACGGGGTTTGTGGGCGGGTCGATGGGCGACGATGCGGTCATCATCCGCGGCGTCGCGTCGGACGATCCCGCGGTCCGGGCCCTCCAGGCACGGGCCCTGTACTCGACGGTGCACGGCGCCGGACGCGTCATGAGCCGCACCGCGGCGGCGGGGAAGCGCACCCGCCAAGGCCGCGTGCTCAAACCCGGGGCGGTGTCGCGTCAAATGATGCTCGAATGGGTGGAGAAGAAGGGCGTCGTCCTGCGGGGCGGTGGAACCGACGAGAGCCCCCACGTCTACCGTCGGCTCCCCGAGGTGCTCGCGGCCCAGGGGCCTACCGTCGAGGTATTGCATACGCTGCACCCGCTCATCGTGGTCATGGCGGGAGCGGAGGAGTTCGATCCCTATAAGGACTGAGCCTTCACTTCTTCCCACAAACGATCGAGCTCTGCAAGCCCGACGCGCCCGATGTCGATGCCGCGCCGTTCGGCGAGCGCCTCGACTGCCCCGAAGCGCCGCGTGAACTTGTCGTTGGCTTGCTCGAGGGCGGCGCTCGGGTCGACGCCAAGCTTCCGCGCCAGGTTCACGAGGGCGAACAGGAGGTCGCCGATCTCGTCGGCGATCCCCGGGAGCTGCGCGGCCGAGGGCGCTCCCTCGGGCGGCAGCTCGGCCTCGAGTTCGCGCAACTCCTCGTGCACCTTGTCGAGTGGGCCTCGGGCAGAGGGCCAATCGAACCCCACGCCCGCCGCCCGCTCCTGCAGCCGCAGCGCCGCGAGCAACGGGGGCAACGTCTCCGGAAGCCCGCGCAGCACGCCAGTGCCCGCGCCCCGCTCCGCCCGCTTCACCCGCTCCCACCCCGGGTGATCGTCGGTCCGCGACTGGGTGTCGCCGAACAGCCGTGGATGCCGCCGCCACATTTTCCGTTCGAGCCCATGAGTCACCATTTCCGCATCGAATTCCCCTCGCTCCTCCCCGATCACCACCTGGAAGGCAAGGTGTAAGAGCAGATCGCCGAGCTCGTCCCGCACGCGGACGGGGTCATCGACGCGGAGCGCCTGGTCGAGTTCGAACGCTTCTTCGATGAAGTAGGGGCGCAAGGTGCGGCGCGTCTGGACGCGGTCCCAGGGGCAGCGCGTGCGCAGGTCGCGCACGAGCGCGAGGGCACGCCCGAACGCGAGGTCCGCAGCGCGAGCGGGGGAGTCGGGAGCGGTGGCCATGGTGAATGGTAGCGGTGCGGACGTCCAACCGCTTCATCGCCTTGCATTTAGCATCAGGGGCGGGTTATCATACGCCCGCCTGTGAACGGGTCAATCCCCGGGCGCCGCGCCCGTGCGTGGGTCGAGGTCGACCTCGCCGCTATCGTCGAGAACGCCCGCACGGTGGCCCGGATCGCCGGCACTCGGCTCCTCCCCGTGCTCAAGGCGAATGCGTACGGCCTCGGTGCAGTGGCCGTGGCGAAAGCCCTCGAGCCGCTCGAGCCCTGGGGCTACGGTGTCGCGACGCCCGACGAGGGGGCCGAGCTGCGGGCTGGCGGGATCAGTCGCCCGGTGCTGGTGTTCATGCCGGCCCCCGCCACGCTGTTCCCCGAGTACGAGCGGTTCCGTCTCACCCCGGCGCTGGGTGACGCGGCGACGATCCAAGCGTGGACGGCGCGGAGCACGCGGCCATTCCAGCTCGAGATCGACACGGGCATGGGCCGCTCGGGGGTGCGGTGGGACGAGATCGACGCCCTCCGGACGGCGGCTGAGACGCCGGCGCTCGAAGGTTGCTACACCCAGTTTCATTCGGCCGACCGGCGCGACGCGACGACGGACGAACAGCTCACGCGGTTCACGAGTGCCGTCAGCCGGCTGGCCCGCCGCCCGGCTTTGCTCCACGTCGCGAACAGCGCCGCGGCGCTCTGGGATCGCCGGTTCGCGCTCGACCTCGTGCGCCCCGGGGTGTTTCTGTACGGCGCGTCGCCCGGCCCGGGCTTTCCGGCCCCACGTCCCGTCATGAGCCTACGGGCGCGGGTGCTCGCCGTCCGACGAGTGGCGGCGGGGGACAGCGTGAGCTACAACGCGTCCTGGCGGGCGCCACGCAACACCACGGTCGCTACCGTCGGCATTGGGTACGCGGACGGCCTGCGGCGGACGGTGGCCCTCGCAAGCCGCGGCACGGTGCTGCTCGGCGGCCGCCGCCACCGCGTGATCGGAGCGGTCACGATGGACCTCACGATGGTGGAGACGGGCGATGCGCCAGTGGCGGTCGGGGACGTGGCCACGCTCGTGGGCGAGGCGGACGGCGAGCGCATCGGCCTCGAGGAGCTCTGCGAGTGGAGCGGCGAGCTGCAGCGCGCCGTCCTCACGTCGCTCGGGCCGCGGCTACCCCGCGTGTACGATTGAAGCGCGCCACCGTCATTGTGCTCGATGGGCTCGGAATCGGGCCAGCACCCGACACGGCCGCGTACGGCGACGCAGGCTCGGATACGCTCGGCAACGTGGCGCGCGCGGTGGGTGGCCTGCGCCTCCCCAACCTCGAACGCCTGGGCCTGGGGCGTTGCCGGCCCATCCCGGGCCTGGCCGCGGATGTCCGGCCCGCCGCGGCCTACGGCGTCGCGCTCCCCAAATCGGCGGGAAAGGATTCGACGACGGGCCACTGGGAGATCTGCGGCGTGCTGCTCGAACGGCCGTTTCGCACCTATCCGCACGGGTTCCCCGCCGCGCTTCTCGCGGAGTTTGCCCGACGCACGGGCCGCGGGTGGCTCGGCAATCGGCCGGCGTCGGGAACGGCCATCATCGCCGAGCTCGGCGCCGAACACCAGCGCACAGGAAGCTGGATCGTCTACACCTCGGCAGATTCGGTCTTCCAAGTGGCCGCCCACGAGGAGACCGTGCCGCTCGAAGAACTGTACCGCGCGTGCCAGATCGCCCGGGAACTCTTGGTGGGGGAGCATACGGTGAGCCGCGTGATTGCGCGCCCCTTCACGGGGCCGGCCGGGGCGTACGTGCGGACCCCACGCCGCAAAGACTTTTCGCTCGAGCCCACGGGCCCAACGCTCCTCGACGGGCTCGCGGCCGCAGGCATCCCACGGGTGGGCATCGGCAAGGTGGATGACCTGTTCGCAGGCCGAAACATCACCAGCGAACACACCGCGACGAACGGCGATGCGTACCGCCTGATCGAGCGCGCCCTCGCGGAGCAGGTAGGGGGGGGCCTTATCTTCGTCAACGTCATTGAGTTCGATCAAACCTGGGGGCACCGCAACGACGTGGCGGGGTTTTATGAAGGACTGAGACAGCTCGACGCCTGGATCCCAAAGCTCCAAGCGCACGCGACCGGAGACGACCTCATCATCCCCACCGCGGACCACGGCAACGACCCCACGACGCCGTCGACCGACCACTCCCGCGAGGCGGTCCCGGTGCTCGCGTTCGGGCCCCGTATCCACGCCCGCCCCCTCGGCGAGCGCGGCAGCTTCGCCGACATCGGCGCGACCGTCGCGGAGTATCTCGGCGTAGGTACGCTCGCCGCGGGCCGGTCGTTTCTCGCGGAGCTCTACGCGTGAGCGCAGACCTCGTGCGGCAGGCGCGCGACGTGCAGCAACATGCCTACTGCCCCTACAGCAAGTTCCGCGTGGGAGCCGCTCTTGAGGCCGCCGACGGACGCGTCTACGTCGGGACCAACGTCGAGAGCGCCTCGTACGGGCTCACCATCTGCGCCGAGCGGATGGCGATCGGCGCCGCGGTCGCAGGCGGGGCGGCGGAGCGCGGGTTTCGGCGCCTCGTCGTGGCCACGGACGTCGACCCACCCGCGTCGCCGTGCGGCGCCTGCCGCCAACTGCTGGCCGAATTCGGGCTCGATCTCGAGGTGATCGCCGTGGGCCCCGCAACGGAGCGACGCTGGACCCTGCGCGAGCTCCTGCCCGACGCCTTCGGGCGCGCCGCGTTCGCACGATGATGGCGCGGCGCGGGGCGGTGCTCGGCGGTGTCGTCGTCCTCGCGGCGGCGTGCTGGGAGCACGTGGCCGCTCCCGGCAACTGTCCGGCGTTCTGTCCGACCGGGCAGATCCAGATCGTGGATACGGTCCTCCCCGCGATCATCTCCCGCGACTCGGCCTTCCGCGGCTACGTGAGCCCCTATCAGGTGCCCCTCGTGCTCGCCGCCGCTCTCCCCTCGGTCGACGGCCGAAGCCTGCTCCGGTTCAACGGGTACGGCCCCCGCTGGCCGCACATCCTGGGGGCCTCGGACACCACCACCGGCGCCATCCTCGGCTCCGACTCGGCGCGCCTCCGGTTCACCGTGTCGCGGCGCGACACGGGCGCGCACAACCTCACGCTCCGCTTCTACCGCCTCCCGATCACGGTCGACACGAACACGACCTTCGCCGCCGCGCTGCCGTGGTTTGCCGACTCGCTGCTCGTCCACACCGTGAACCTCGACACCCTGCTCGCTCGGCCGGGTCGGACGGACTCGCTCACCGGCGACAGTGCCGTGGTGGATACCCTGCTGCGCACCGTCCGCCTGAGCCTCAGGCTCGACAGCGCGGCGGCGCGCTACATTCCGATCGATTCGGGCACCGTGGCCTACGGGTTGCGCGTCGCCGCCGACTCGCTCGCGAGCATCGCGCTCCCCAAGACCGGCTTCGCCCTGCAGTGGTACCTGCGGGTGGACTCGGCCAAAAAAACGGTCGCTCGCACACCCGCGGTGATCCCCTACTCGTTCGGGAGTTTCGTCCAGAACCCGCTACCCCCCACCCCCGACTCCACCTTGGCGGTGGGAGGCGTACCGTCCGCCCGCAGCCTCCTGCGCGTCGCGTTTCCCCGCTTCATCCGCGACTCGGCGTCCGTGATCCGCGGCACCCTGACCCTCATCCCCGCCACGGCAGCGCAGGGCGCGCACGCGGACTCGTTCATCGTGGAGGCGCACACCGTGTACGCGGACTACGGCGCCAAGTCACCCGTGATCCTGGACGCCACGCGCAGCGATACCACGATGATTCGCATCCGCGCGACCGATACCGTGCGCATCGAGGTCACGAACGTGCTGCAGTACTGGGCCGCCGACACGACGCGGCCCACGACGCTCGTGCTCCGCGCCCAGAGCGAGGGCCAGTCGTTCTCATGGATCAGCTTCTACCCGTCGGTCGCCACCGCCTTCCGGCCGGCGCTGCACATCACGTTCCTGCGGCGCTTCCCCTTCGGGGTCCCGTGAGGCGCCCCCCGGCTCGGACGCTCGTGGCGCTCGCGGCCCTCGCCGCCGCAGCAGGCCCCCTCAGCGCCCAGGACTCCCAGTTCGGGGTCCGCGGGCTGGGGACGCCAGGACGCTGGGAATCGGTGCGGTCGCGCTCGACCGCCGGCGCGTTCGCGCCGTTCGACGTGCTCTCCCCCCTCGCCGAGGCGCCGATCGCCGATGTCGGGGTCCTCACGGCCACGGGGATGGAAGGCACCTCCTACCGCGATGCCACTGTCGGCGGCACGACCACGGCGCTCCGCACGACTCGGTTCCCACTCCTCGGCGTCGCGGGACCCGTGGCCCCGCGCCTCGCCATCGCCGCGGCATTCACGACTTACCTCGACCGGACGTGGGATGTCACGCTGCGCGACTCGAGCACGTTGCGCGGTACGCTGCAACGCTACACCGACGAAGTCTCGAGTGACGGCAGCGTAGCCGACCTCCGGGTCGCCGCCGCAAGCCGGCTGTCCCGCCGCCTCGCCCTCGGAGTGGGCCTGCACCTCTTGGCGGGCTCGACGCGCGAAACGGCCACCCGGCACTTCGACGACACCACGTTCCACACGGTCACCCAACTCGGCGAGGTGCGCTACAGCGGCTACGGCGTCTCGGGCAGCCTGCTCCTCGGCGTCCTGCCCGGCCTCTCGCTCTCGGCGTGGGCGCGAGCGGACAATCGGCTGCGGGCCATGGTGAATGATTCGACGAGTGCCGAGACGCCCCTGCCCCACGGGTGGGGGGGCGGGTTGCTCTTCGCCCCGGGGGCGGGGGTGAGGTTTGCGGTCTCAGGGGCCTGGCGCGGCTGGTCCCGCGCGGGAGCGGGGGCGTTCGACACGCGCAGCTGGTCTGTCGGAGGAGAGGTGGGCGGCGGCGGCCACCTGCCGTGGCGGTTCGGCGTGCGCGGCGGTGAGCTGCCGTTCGGGCCGGGCCCGACCCCCCCGACGGAATTCGCGGCGACCACGGGCACCGGCATCGCGTTCGCGCAAGGGCGCGCGCTCCTCGACTTGGGGCTCGAACGCCTGGAGCGCCGCGGCAGCGGCCTGCGCGAGCGCGTCTGGACCCTGCTCGTCGGCCTCGCGGTGCGGCCGTGAACGTCTACTTCCATACCTTCGGCTGCAAGGCCAACCAGTACGACACCGCCCACGTCCAGCAGGCGTTCGCCGACGAGGGGGCCGTCGTGGTCGACGATCCCGGCGTGGCCGATCTCGCCGTCGTGAACTCTTGCACCGTCACCCACGAGAGCGAGGCGAAACTCCGCCGCTTCGTCCATCGGCTCGCGCGGCAGGGCAGGGGGCAGGGTCGGCACCTCGAAACGGTGGTGATGGGGTGCGCCGCGGCGCGCGACGATGGCGCGATCGCGGCGCTGCCCGGGGTACGCGCCGTGGTAGGCGGCGCCGAGGCGAGGCGCGTCCTCGCGGCAGCCGGACTCCCGGTGACGCGGGTCGATTCCGTACTGCGCCGTTTCCCCGCGAATGCCCGCGGCTGGCTCAAGATCCAGGAGGGGTGCGACGAACACTGCACCTTCTGCGCCACCACCCTCGCGCGCGGCACCAACCGGTCGCGCGCGGTTCCCGAGCTCGTCCGCGAAGCGACGGCGCTCGCGGCGCATCACGCCGAGATCGTCCTCACAGGCATCCACATTGGGACCTACGGCCGTGACCAAGCGGCGCGTGGGCCCGCGGGTGCCGCCGCGAACCTCGGCGCTCTGCTCGAGGCCGTCACCGCGGCCGTGCCTGATGTCCGCTTCCGGCTCTCGTCGATCGAGGCCACAGAGGTCGACGACCGCATCGCGCGGCTCCTCGTCGACGCGCCTCGCCAGGTCGCCGCGCACCTCCACGCTCCGCTGCAATCGGGCTCGAATCGCGTGCTGCGACGGATGGGCCGTCACTGGTATACGGCCGAGACCTACCGCGCGCGGATCGAATGGCTCGCGGAGCGGTTGCCGGTCTTTGGGCTCGGCGCCGACTTGATCGCCGGCTTCCCGGGCGAGACCGATGGAGATCATCGGGCGACGGTCGAGCTCGTCGAGCGACTGCCCTTCACCTACCTGCACGTCTTTCCCTACAGCGAGCGGCCCGGCGCCGCCGCGGCGCGCTTGGGCCCCGCGGTCCCACCGGCCGTGCGCCGCGCGCGGGCGCGCGAGCTGCGCGAGCTTGGCGAGGCGAAGGCACGGGCGCATCAGGCACGCCGGCTCGGCGCCACGGCGGACGGCGTGGTCAGCGGCCGGGGCGAGGGACAGGTCGAGGTCCTCACGGAGGACTACCTTTCCGTCTATGTTCCCGTCCGGGAGTGGGACGGGAGCCCCCGGTTCGAGGTGACGGTTCGCTAGCCATGCCCCGCGTCTACATCGAAACCTACGGCTGCCAGATGAACGTCGCCGACTCCGAGCTCATCCTGGGGGTGCTCGGCCGTGACGGCTACGTCCCTGCCCCCGAGCCGGAAGGGGCTGATGTCGTGCTCGTCAACACGTGCGCCGTGCGCGACCACGCCGAGCAGAAGGTGCTATCGCGCGTCGGGGAGCTCCGGCGCAGCAAGCGCCCGGGCGGCGTGCTCGGCGTCGTGGGCTGCATGGCGCAGCGGCTCGGGCCGCGACTGCTCGAGCGCATCCCGCAGGTCGACTTGGTCGTGGGACC
The DNA here is from genome assembly GCA_035538175.1 of Gemmatimonadales bacterium. Classification (GTDB taxonomy): domain Bacteria; phylum Gemmatimonadota; class Gemmatimonadetes; order Gemmatimonadales; family GWC2-71-9; genus AG41. The sequence continues at coordinate 14,474 of DATLKW010000248.1, forward strand.
GGATGGCTATCGCGGCTTGCCGGAGCTGATCGCGCGAGCGCGCGCCGGGGAGCGCACCGCCGACGTCGAATTCAAGCACTGGGAGCACTACGAGGACGTGCCCCCGGTCCGCGGCGAGGGCGCGTCGGCCTTCGTCACCGTGCAGCGGGGGTGCGACTATCGCTGCACGTTCTGCATCGTGCCCGCGACCCGCGGCCCCGAGCGGAGCCGCCAGTTGGCCGACGTGGTGCGCGAGGTCACCGAGCTCGCCAGCCGCGGGACGACCGAGGTCACCCTCCTCGGCCAGACCGTGAACAGCTACGACGACGGCACGCACGCCTTCGCCGACCTGCTCCACGCCGTGGGCGCCGTGCCGGGCATCCGTCGCGTGCGCTTCACCTCCCCCTATCCCACGGACTTCACCCCCCAGGTCATCGCCGCGATGGCGGAGACCGCGGCGGTGTGCGAGCACGTGCATCTCCCCGTGCAGAGCGGCAGCTCCCGCACCCTCAGGCGGATGCTGCGCCGCTACACGCGCGAGCGGTATCTCGAAGTCGTGACGGCCCTGCGAGCGGCGATCCCCGGCATCGCTCTCACGACCGACATCATCGTCGGGTTCCCCGGCGAACGCGACGCCGATTTCGAGGAGACCCTATCGCTCGTCGAGGAGGTCCAGTTCGAGGACGCCTACACCTTCCGCTACTCCCCCCGCGAGGCCACCCCAGCCACCCGCCTCCCGGATCCGGTGCCCGAGGCGGTGGCAGGCGCGCGCCTCGAGCGCCTCGTCGCCCTCGTACGCGGCATCACGCGCCGCAAGAACGTCGCCCTCGTGGGCACTACGCACGAGGTGCTGATTGAGGGCGAGGCGAAGCGCGGCGGCCTGCTGCAGGGCCGAACCCGCACCAACAAGGTCGCCCTCCTCGCCGGGCCGGACCGGTGGATCGGGTCCTACCGCCGGGTCCGCCTGACGGGGACCACGGGCTCGACCTTCAGCGCCGTGCCGCTCGGGCAGGAGCTCGCCGTCGTGGGGTAGTGAACGTCACCTTCGAGGTGCTCCAGCGCGAGTACGCCAAGCTCCGGCCCCAGTTGCCGCGCTTCTGCGGCTGCGACACCTGCCGCGGCGACGTCCTCGTGTACGCGCTCAATCGGCTGGCGCCCCACTACGTGTCGACCCCGCAAGGCGAAGTGCTCGTCGAGCTCAAGCTCGAAAGCGACCAGGAGAAGGCCAAGCTCGACGTCGCGTTGCTCGAGGGCTTTCGCAAAGTGGGGCTCGCGCCGCGCTGCGGGGCGCGCCCCGTCCAGCTCATGTGAACCGCCGGACGCCGCCCGGATTCCCGGGCGGCGACTGGCATCCCCCGACCCCCCCGACTCCCCCATCGCGGACGGCGACGGTGCAAGGCTCTGAAGTCATCACGATTGAACGCTTCATCATGGAGCAGGAACGATTGCACCCCGAGGCCACCGGGGAGCTGTCAAACCTGCTCTATGACCTCTGTCTCGCCGCGAAGATCATCTCCCGTCACGTCCGCCGCGCCGGCCTGACCGACATCCTCGGCAGCGCGGGCGCGGTGAACGTCTAGGGGGACCTGCAGCAGAAGCTCGACCTGTTCGCCAACGAAACCGTCCGCCAGAGCGTGCACTACACCGGTCGCGTCTGCGTGACCGCGTCGGAAGAGGACGCCGCCCCAGTGCCCGTGCCGCCCGGCAAGCCGATTGGCAAGTACGTCGTGCTGTACGATCCCCTCGATGGCTCCGCCAACATCGACGTCAATGTCTCGATCGGCACGATCTTCTCGATCCATAAACGCATCACCTCGCCCGCGGACAGCACGGCGGGGCTCGTCGACTGCCTCCAGCCGGGCAGCAAGCAGATCGCCGCGGGCTACATCCTCTACGGATCGAGCACCATGCTCGTCTACACCACGGGGCAGGGTGTCCATGGCTTCACGCTGGACCCCACGATCGGGGAGTTCCTGCTGTCGCATCCCGACATCCGCACCCCAGCGGTGGGCCGCTACTACAGCGTCAACGAGAGCAACTGGAACCGCTGGACCCCGCCCGTCCAGCGCGTGGTCGCGGCCTTCAAGAACGGCGAACGGGAGCTCGCTCCGAAAAACGCGCGCTACATCGGCTCCCTCGTGGCCGACATCCACCGCAACTTGATCTCGGGCGGCATCTTCCTCTATCCTGCAGCCACTACGTATCCGCAGGGCAAGCTCCGGCTCCTGTACGAGGCAGCACCCCTCGCGTTCGTGGTCGAGCAGGCCGGCGGACAGGCGACCGATGGCTGTGGCTCGATTCTCGACATCGTCCCCGAGACCCTGCACCAGCACACGCCCCTCATCATCGGGAGCCGAGAGGACGTCGCGTTCGCGAGGCGGGTGCTCACGGCCGAGGCGAGCGGGGCCCCGCGGTGAGCGAGCGCAAGCCGGTCTACGGGCCGGAGGACTGGAGCGGCGATCCGGCGCGGGAGCTCGGCGCGCCCGGCGCCTTCCCCTTCACCCGCGGCGTCCATCCGACCATGTACCGCGGGCGGCGCTGGACGATGCGCCAGTACGCCGGATTCGGCACCGCGGAAGAAACCAACGCCCGGTTCCGACACCTCCTCGCTGCCGGCCAGACGGGCCTGTCGGTCGCGTTCGATCTGCCCACCCAGATGGGGTACGACTCCGACCACCCCGCCGCGGAGGGCGAGGTGGGTCGCGCCGGCGTCGCCGTCGACACCGTCGACGATCTGCGACGGCTCTTCGACGGGATTCCGCTCGACCGCGTCTCGACCTCGATGACCATCAATGCCACGGCGCCAATCCTCCTCGCCATGTACGTCGTCGTGGGCGAAGAGCAGGGCGTCGCGCGCCGCGCCCTCCAGGGCACCGTCCAAAACGACATCCTGAAGGAGTTCATCGCCCGCGGCACCTACATCTACCCTATCGAGCCGTCGTTGCGGCTGGCCACGGATCTGTGTCGGTTCGTGACGACCGAAGCGATGAGCTTCAACCCGATCTCCGTCTCCGGATATCACATGCGCGAGGCGGGAGCGACCGCCGCGCAAGAGCTCGCCTTCACCTTCGCGAATGGACTCGAATACCTGCGCCGAGCCATGACCGCCGGTTTGAACGTGAATGAGCTCGCGCCGCGCGTCTCGTTCTTCTTCGCCGCGTTCACCGACCTCTTCGAGGAAGTGGCGAAGTTTCGGGCCGCGCGCCGCCTCTGGGCGCGCCTGATGAAAGAGCGGTTCCAGGCGAGCGACGCTGCCTGCCGGCTGCGCTTCCACACGCAGACCGGCGGCTCGACCCTCACGGCGCAGCAGCCGGAGAACAACGTCGTGCGCGTGGCGATCCAGGCGCTCGCCGCCGTCTTGGGTGGGACGCAATCCCTCCACACCAACGCCTACGACGAGGCCCTGGCGCTCCCCACCGCCCAGAGCGCAACCCTCGCCCTCCGCACCCAGCAGATCCTCGCCCATGAGACGGGGGTGCCCGAGACCGTGGATCCCGCGGGCGGCAGCTGGTACGTCGAAGCGCTGACTACGAGCCTCGAGGGTGAGGCACGGCGCCTCGTGGACGAGATCGAGCGCGAGGGCGGAGCGGCTCGCGCCGTGGAGCGTGGGATGTTTCAGGATGCGATCGCGCGGAGCGCCTATGCGGCCCAGCGAGCGATCGAAGCGGGACAGGCGATCGTCGTGGGCGTCAATCGCTACGCCGATGACCCGGAAGTCCCCTCCGTTCCGGCCCCCGACTACTCGGCGCTGGCAACCGAGCAACGGCGACGCCTGGCGGCGAGCCGCGCGCAGCGCGATCGGGAAGCCCTGCGCAGCACGCTCGACACGCTCGGCGCGGCCGCTCGGGACCCCAGCGCCGCCCTGCTCGAGCCGATTCTCGCCGCCGTGCGCACGCGCGCCAGCGTGGGCGAGATTAGCGACGTGCTGCGGGGGGTCTGGGGGATCTATCGCCCGTCCTGAGCACGGCGCGTGAGCTACACGCTGTTAGCGACGCGGTGCAGTACTTCACCGAGCGGGTTTCTGGAAGATCC
>DATLKW010000249.1:0-7355 GCA_035538175.1 Gemmatimonadales bacterium
CGGCACCCAGCAGCTCCGGGCGGAGCTCAGGAACCCGCAGCACCTGCTCTTGCCGGGCCAGTTCGTGCGGGTGCGGCTGCTGGGCTTGAAGCGTCCCGCTGCGATCCTCGTGCCGCAGCGGGCCGTGCTGCGGGGGCTCAACGGGGCGTTCGTGTACTTGATCGACGCAAGCAGCAAGGCCGCCGCGCGCGATGTGGTGGCGACGTCGTGGGACGGCGGGTCGTGGGTGATCGAGCAGGGGCTCGGGGCCGGGGACCGCGTCGTCGTGGATGGCGTCCAACAAGTCGCCCCCGGCGCGCCGGTCCGGGCGGTCGCCTATCAACCGACCGCGGAGAGCGGTGCGGTGCGGAGCACGCCGTGAGCGACGCGCCGCAGATTGGGAACGTCTTCATCCGGCGCCCGATCTTCTCGGGCGTGATCTCGATCGTGATCGTGCTGCTCGGGGTCTTTGCGCTCATCCGGCTGCCCGTGAACAGCTATCCATCTCTCACGCCGCCCGAGATTCAGGTACAGGCGGTCTACCCCGGCGCGACCGCGCAGGACGTCGCCGACGCCGTCGCCGCGCCGATCGAGCAGCAGCTCTCGGGACTCGAAGGGTTGCTCTACTTCAAGTCGTCGAACTCGAGCGACGGGGTGATGGACCTGTCGGTCTACTTCGACGCCTCGCGCAACCCGGACCTCGCGGCCGTGGATGTGCAGAACCAGATCGCGCTCGCCGAGCCGCAGCTGCCGCAGGAGGTGGTGCGCAACGGAATCACCGTCCAGAAGCGCCAGACCGCGTTCCTGGTCGTGCTCGCGCTCACCTCGGACGACCCCCGCTACGATGCCGAGTACCTGAGCAACTACGCCACGATCTCCATCGACGACGAACTCAAGCGCCTGCCCGGCGTCGGCGGCGCGGCCACCTTCGGCCAGCTCGAGTTCTCGATGCTCTTGAGCCTCGATCCCGACCGCATGGCGCAGCTCGGGCTCACGGTGGGCGACGTGGCTGCCGCGGTGCAGGAGCAAAGCGCGACCAACCCCGCCGGACGCATCGGCCGGGAGCCGGCGCCGGCGGGCACCGAGCTCACGATTCCGGTGATCACCACGGGCCGGCTGAAGGATGCGCATGACTTCGAGCGGATCATCGTGCGCGGCCGGCCGGATGGATCTCTCGTGCGGATCGCCGACATCGGCGAGGCGCGACTCGGCGCCCGGAACTACGACCTCGCGCTGCGGTTCGACGGCAAGCCGACGGCCGGGATCCCCGTTTTCTTGCGGCCCGGTGCCAACGCCCTCGAGGTCAAGCGGGCCGTCCTCGCGCGCATGACGGAGCTGGCGAAGAGCTTCCCAGCGGGCGTGCACTGGTCCATCGCGTTCGACACCACGCCCTATATCACGGCCTCGATTCGGGAGGTCGTGAAGACGCTGTTCGAGGCGCTGTTCCTCGTCACGCTCGTCGTCTTCGTCTTCCTGCAGAGCTGGCGCGCCACCCTCATCCCGGTCCTGGCGGTGCCGGTCTCCGTCACCGGCGCGTTCTTCGGTATGCAGGTGCTGGGGTTCTCGATCAACCTGCTGACGCTGTTCGGGCTGATCCTCGCGATCGGCATCGTGGTGGACGACGCCATCGTCGTGATCGAGAACGTGGAGCGGATCATGGCCGAGGAGGGCGTGGTGCCGGCAGTGGCCGCCGATCGGGCGATGCGCCAGGTCAGCCGGGCGCTGATCGCCATCGTGCTCGTCTTGTGCTCGGTGTTCATTCCCGTCGCGTTCCTGGGCGGTATGACCGGGCTCATGTACCGTCAGTTCGCGATCACGATCGCCATCGCGGTCGTACTGTCGGGAATCGTGGCGCTGACGCTCACGCCGGCGCTCTGCGCCGTGCTGCTGCGGCCGGCGGCGCCATCTCCGGCTGCTGCCTCCCCGCTGTCCCGGCTGTTCGCACCCTTCAACCGGGGGTTCCGCGCGGCCACGGAGCGCTACCTCGGTGCCGCCGGACGCGTGATCGACCGGCCCCGCACCTTCTTCGCCGCGTTCGCGGTCGTCGTAACGCTCGTGCTCGTCCTCGTGCGCGTGGTCCCGACCGGCTTCATCCCGAGCGAGGACAAGGGCTACTTCGCGATGCTCATCGAGCTGCCGGACGACGCGTCGCGTCAGCGCACCGAGGCGGCCGTCCATGAGGTCGAAGGTTTCCTACAGCAGCAGCCGGCGATCAGCCACGTCGTGTCGCTCGTGGGGCTGAACTTCATCCAGAACGCGAACCAGACCAACGCGGCGATTCTGTTCGTGATGCTGAAGCCGTGGGACGAGCGCCCGGCCCAGCGGGATCAGCTCGACGCGGTGCTCGGCGCCGTCAACGGGTATCTCTTCGGGATGCGCCAAGCGCGCGGCTTCGCCTTCAATCTCCCCGAAATCATCGGCCTGGGCGCGAACGCCGGCCTCGAGATGAACCTGCAAGATCGCGGCGTGAACGATATGCAGCGGTTCGCCGCGCTGGTCAACGACTTCACCCGCGACGCGAACACCAACCCCGACCTGCGGGGGGTGTACTCGACCATCCGCGTGAACACGCCGCAGCTCTACGTCCACGTGGATCGCGAGAAGGCCAAGGCGCTGGGCGTTTCCCTCACAGCCCTGTTCCAGACGCTCCAGGCGTTCCTGTCGACGCTCTACATCAACGACTTCAACCTGTATGGCAGGACGTACCGCGTGCAGGCGGAGGCGCAGCCCAAGTTTCGCCAGACGCCCGAGGACATCGGCCGGCTGTACGTGCGCGCGGACGGCCCGAATGGCGCGATGGTGCCCGTGTCCGCGCTCACTCGCACCGAGTTCCAGGCCGGGCCGAGCGTGATCACCCGTTTCAACGGGTTCACGTCGGCGCTCGTCATCGGCGCGCCGGCCCCCGGCAAGAGCTCGGGCCAGATGCTCGACGCCGTGGAGCGGCTGGCCCAACAGAAGTACGGCCCGCAGGGGCTCGGGTACGCGTTCAGCGGGCAGTCCTACCAGGAGCGGGCCTCGGGGGGCCAGGGCGGGCTGGTGTTCGGGCTGGGGCTCATCATGGTGTTCCTCGTGCTCGCGGCGCAGTACGAGAGCTGGTCGATCCCGTTCGCGGTGCTGCTGGGCGTGCCGTTCGGCACCTTCGGTGCGTTGCTCGGCGTCTGGCTCCGCGGCATGCCGAACGACGTGTATGTGCAGATCGGCCTCATCGTCGTCATCGGGCTCGCGGCCAAGAATGCCATCCTGATCGTCGAGTTCGCGAACGAGCTGCGTGCCCAGGGACGCCCCATCCGGGACGCGGCGCTGGAGGCCGGCCGCGAGCGGCTGCGGCCGATCCTGATGACGTCCTTCGCCTTCATCCTCGGGGTGGCGCCGCTGCTCACCTCGAGTGGCGCCGGCGCGGTTAGTCGTCACTCGATCGGCACCGGGGTCTTCTTCGGGATGCTCGTCGCAACGACCGTCGGGGTGTTCTTCATCCCCCTGTTCTTCACGGTGATTCGCGGCCTGAGTGAGCGGGCGGGGGTCGGGCGGCGCGCGGCACCGCTGGGCGTCGAGGCCGCTGCGCCGGCCGCGGCTGCGGGCGACTGACATGCGATCCAACGTTCCGGTCGCCCTGGTCACGCTGCTCTCGCTCACGGCGGCCTGCGCCGTGGGGCCGGGATATCGTCGGCCCGCGCTCGGTATGCCCGATGCCTGGCGCCCGGTCGCCGCCTCGGAGGACTCGTTGCGGCCGTTCTTCGACTCGCTCCGCACCGCCCCCGACACGCTGCTGCCGGCCGGCGCGGACACGGCGCGGGTGCGCAACACGTTCGACCGCGCGGCGTTTACCGAACAGCGCGCCGACACCGGCGTCGGTCTCCAGTGGCCCGACCTGGTCCAGGACTCCGTATTGCGCCGACTGGTCGACACGGCGTTGCGCGACAACCGCGACGTGCGCACGGCGCTCGCGGCGATCGAGGAGTTCCGTGCCCAGTACCGGACGGCGCGGGGCGCGCTGTTGCCGGAGGTCACCGGGAACGGCCAGGTAGCGCGGAACCGGGTCGCGTTCGGCACGTTTGGCGCGCAAACGTTCGACATCTTCCGCGCCAGTGCCGACTTGAGCTGGGAGCTCGATCTGTGGGGTCGGCTCCGGCGCGGCATGCAGGCGGCCCGCGCCGACTTGCTGGTGCGGGAGGAGGACCGGCGCGCCCTCGAGCTGTCGCTGATCAGCGAGGTGGTGGCGGGCTACATCGACCTGCGCGAGGCGGACCACAACCTGGCGATTGCCCGTCGCACGCTCGACTCGCGCCGGCAGACGCTGGACCTCGCGCGTCGCCGGCTCGAGCGGGGAACGATCTCGGAGCTCGACGTGCGGCAGTTCGAGGCCGAGGCCGCGACGCCGGCGGCGAGCGTCGCCGACTTCGAGCGCCAGGTCGCCCAGCAGGAGAACGCGCTGAGCGTGCTGCTCGGCAAGACTCCGGAAGCGATCCCGCGCGGGCGCTCGCTCACGGAGCTGGCGACGCGCCTCCCCGTCTCCCCCGGGGTCCCCGCCGGCTTGCTCGCCCGGCGCCCCGACGTCCGGAGCGCCGAGGCGGGTCTCCGCGCCGCGACCGCCCGAATCGGGGTCGCGGAGGCGGCCCGCCTCCCGGCCATCACGCTCACGGGCCAGTTCGGGACACAGAGCACCGCCTTCTCGCAGTGGTTCGCGGCGGGGACGAACATCTGGCAGGCCTCCGTGGGTGTCTCGGTCCCCCTCTTCAAGGACGGCCGGCCGGGGGGTGAGGCGGTCAACGTCGCTCGGGCGCGCGCGGCGGAGGCGTGGGCCCGCTACGAGCAGGTCGTGCTGGTCGCCGTGCGCGAGGTCGAGGACGCGCTGGTCGCCCTGCGCACGGCCCGGGACCGGATGGCCGCCCAGGAGCGCCAGGTGGTCGCGTTGCGGCGCGCACTCGAGCTCGCGGACATGCGCTACCAGGGCGGCGTCTCGAGCTACCTCGACGTGCTCGACGCGCAGCGCGGCCTCTTCGCCGCCGAGCTGTCGCTCACCCAGGCGGAGCGGGACCAGCTCGTCGCCGCCGTGCAGCTCTACACGGCGGTCGGCGCCGCCTGGAGCCGCCGGTAGGAAGGAACCGGGGTCATGCCATTGCTGGTGGCGACGGACCGTGAGGTCGTCGTGCTCGACGTCAAGCGGGGCGGCGGCGTGCCCGTCCAGGGAATCGGAAGCGGTCCCACCTGCCTGAGCGGGGATCCGCTGGTTCCGGGACGGGTGTGCTGCGGCACCCACCGTGACGGGGTGTTCCGCAGCAATGATGGAGGGAGTTCCTGGCGCTCAGTTGGTCTCGCGGGCCGGCGGATCACGGCGATCAGCGCAAGCCCTGTGCAGCCGGGCGTAGTCTGGGTCGGCACCGAGCCGAGCGAGGTGTGGCGCTCCGCGAACGCTGGGACCGACTGGGTGCAGACCAGCGACTTGGAGACGCTGTCGTCCTCGTCCGAATGGTCCTTTCCGCCGAGACCGGACACGCATCACGTTCGCTGGATTGCGTGTCACCCGCTCGAAGCGGAACGCCTCTGGGTCGCGATCGAGGCCGGCGCGCTCGTATCCACGATCGACGGCGGGCGCACCTGGAGCGACCGCGTCCCCAGTGGACCATGGGACACTCACGAACTCGCCATACACCCCAAGGCTCCAAATACGCTGCGGGTCTCCGGCGGGGACGGATACTTCGAGAGTACCGACGGCGGTGCGACGTGGCGCTCACCGCGCGCCGGTCTCGAGGTGGGATACTTGCGAAGCGTCGTCATCGATCCGGAGGATGCGGACGTCGTCGTGGTGTCAGCCTCATCCGCGCCGCATTCGGCGTATGTCCCCGGGCGATCGGATGGACGGCTCTACCGCCGTGTGCAGCATGGGCGATGGGAACGAGTGCGCACCGGATGGCCGGAGCCACCCAGCACGATTGCGCCTCTGCTCTGCGCCGGGGGACGAGCTGGAGAGCTGTGGGCTGCGGACGAGCGCGGCGTGCACCGTTCGGACGACAGCGGCAACAGCTGGCGGCGGGCGGCCAGCTATCCGACCACACCGCGACAGCTACGCGGGCTCGCGGTGGTGACGCGAGGTCCGTGAAGTGGCCCCCAAGGTCCTGCCTACCCGCCGCCACGCCAGCATCTGCTGCGCAGCATTTCGCCATTGGCGAGATCCTGCCCCGACGCGAGCGGGCTAAGAGCCGTGGATTCAGCGGCTTGCCGAAGGACCGGGACTTGCGTGACTCGCCGCCAACGCGGCCGCGAGCAAACTCGCCTTTGAAGCCACGAGGGAGAAATCAATGATACCGAGTAGCAGGAGCACCAACATTTTGCTGTGGGTCGCCCAAGTGGTTCTGGCGCTCAGTTTTCTTTTCGCCGGGCCCTTCAAGCTCTTCGCGCCGGCCGCACTGCTGAAGATGCCGCTTCCGTTCCCGGTGTGGTTCCTCCGATTCGTCGGCGCCTGCGAAACCTTGGGCGCGATCGGACTGATTTTGCCCAGCCTGCTTCGCGTTCGGCCTGGCTTGACCCCCCTCGCGGCACGCGGCCTGCTCGTCATCATGATAGGCGCAACCGTGGTTGGAATCCTGGGCCGTCAGGCTCCCCCCGCTGTGACTAGCGGCGTCTTGGGCGTGCTTAGTGCCCTGGTGGCATACGGCCGCGCCAAGTGGGCTCCAATTGCCCCCAGATCGGCTGCGTTGTCCTGACTAGGACCGGTTGGCTCCGAGTCTTTCGGTGACATCCAGAAATACGGTCAGAACAACTGGGCTGCGGTGAAGGGGCTTCTAGGTGCCGTCACGGATGCCGCCGCGGAACCGGTGATCCAGAAGTACCTAGGTGTGCTCGCGGCAGCCGACGTCGATACCAGGGAGACGACGTACTGGATCATGGAATCGCTGCGCCTGGATTTGGGTTTCGGCTTGCAGGTACAGCCCTAATCACGGAGAATCGGGATGGCCGGTTGTTGGGACTGCGCCGCTCGTCTTCTCCGGCGGCAGCCGCGTGAGCGACCACGACCTGCGGGAAGAGCCGCGGCCAGCGATAGCGGCTGGCGCCCCTGGACTCAGCTTGGGCCGCAGTCGGTGGCAGCGGCCGATGTCGCAGGCGCTCGCGATCACGGAGCGCAGCCGGCAGATCCTCGCGAAACCGGAGGCCCGGATGCCTGCTGACCTCGAGCGGCTGACGATCAATACCATCCGCACGCTGTCCATGGACGCTGTCCAGGCGGCGCAGTCGGGCCACCCCGGGACCCCGATGGCGCTAGCTCCGGTCGTCTACTGCCTGTGGCAGGAGTTCCTGCGGTTCGATCCCGACGACCCGATCTGGCCGAACCGGGACCGGTTCGTGCTCTCCTGCGGCCACGCCTCGATGCTCTTGTACTC